>NZ_JAEQBP010000020.1:0-279 GCF_017846595.1 Campylobacter sp. JH23
TCATCCTTGAAGCCAAGATCGCCCGCCGCCACGGCGCGGCCGTCGTCGTCATGGCCTTCGACGAGGTCGGCCAAGCCGACACCTTCGCGCGCAAGACCGAGATCTGCAAGCGCGCCTACGACATCCTCGTCAACCGCGTCGGCTTCCCGCCCGAGGACATCATCTTCGATCCGAACATCTTCGCGATCGCGACCGGCATCGAGGAGCACAACAATTACGGCGTCGACTTCATCGAGGCGACGCGCTGGATCCGGCAGAACCTGCCCGGCGCTCATGTCT
>NZ_JAEQBP010000021.1:0-255 GCF_017846595.1 Campylobacter sp. JH23
TTTGTCGTAAGCCTTAGCTAATATATCAATAGTTTCTCCATCCATCAAAGTGGAATCAAAATCAAAAACACAAAGTTTTATCATTAAAATTCACGCTTAAGTAAGGCTTCAACTTTAAGTATGGTAAAGATATTTTCATCTCTTTTGCCTATACCATAGATCATACCCTTATCTTTTACCAAAGTTTCAGGTGGCGGATCGATACGGTTTCTATGAATTTTGATAGCCTCGGTTAGTCTATCTATTACAAAGCCC
>NZ_JAEQBP010000002.1:0-267225 GCF_017846595.1 Campylobacter sp. JH23
CATGTGGAGGCAGAAATAAAAGAGCCTACTGTTATATATATGGAAAGACCGCTTAGAAAAGCAGAATATACCATCCACATAGAAGTCCCGCCAAATCCTTTCTGGGCTTCTGTCGGGTTGTCCATAGGGGGTATCACCTAGATAAAGAGACCACACTAATTCCACGCTGACTTTTGCTCAACCGATACAGCCGGAGGGCTGGATAACAAGAAAAGGCGGTATGCGCCCCGTGGAGGGGGGTAGCGTACCGCCTTTTCTTGTGGGGGTTTCCAAAGGGGGCAACGCCCCCATTTGGCACACGACTTTGCGAAGCAAAGTGTAGTGTGTTATACGCTCTGTCGGCGTTGTCGTGAAAATGCCGTTGCCGCCGGGGAGGGCAAGGGCATTTGAAGCGGCAAGATTTGAAGCGGCAAGAAAACAGGGCTGTGCTTGCGTGGCGTGGAGCCGCAAGCGCAGGTCTGGTTTCATCAGCAGACAGGGCGTATATGAAAGCCCCCGTCCCTCGTCCTACGCTCCGACTTGTGGACAAAGTGTCCCGAAGTTGTGGCCACACTCCCGGAAAAGTAGCAGGACAACGGGCAACCGTCAAGGCTGAAATGAACGGGGTTACACCCGGCCTTGACCTCCGCCCGCTGTCCCGCTGGATGGGTGGACAAGGCGGCCAATCCCTCAAAGTGCTTGGCCGCTCTCTTTCTGATTTTGAGGTATTCAGTTTTTCAAAATTGAATAATCAAAATAAATTTTTTCGATTGAAAAAATTTTATTTGTTATCATCTTCAATGCCATATTTTTTCTTTTGCCGAATCACATAATTACTGATTTTTTCATCATATAGTGGATACTGGTAATCCAACTGGCATGCCACTTCTGACGAAACCTCCCGGAACAATGCCATACATTGTTCAAAGGATTCCCACATATGGGGATAGGAATCCATATTATAAGTGGACATAAGTCGTTCCCACAATTCCTCTGGGACATATTGCTTCATAAATTTATAGTTTTTTCCCAAACTGAAATGAAATCCCTGTTTGATACCAATCAGCCAGGAAATCATGCGAAGCAATTCTTTTCGTACTATATCATTCATATGGTCAATAGCAAAAAGAATTTCTTTGCGGCATAAGCCCTTTACTACATATGTTGTAGTATTCCAAAATTCATTACAGCAATCGTCAAACATTCTTTGAGTAGGCTTCTGCAAGTGGTAGTCTATATCCGTTGGTATTGGCGGCTTTACGATACGGTTGTCTTTATCCAACAGTAACTTTACCAGTTTATCCCATGTAAAATACTCGTCTATCAGTTCCAGCGGCAGCAAAGTTAAATCTATCTTAACATCATCAGTAAACAGCATTAAATATGAAAATCCCTTTTCTACAGCTGGAAATAATTCCATATCTTCCGGCTTTTGCAGAATCAACCTTTCACCAAATATATCTAGCCATTTATCATCACTTGTGAAGCTGTCCATATCCGTAACAAAAAAAGTAATATCAAAATCCTGAAAATCATCAGGCGGAATATTTGTATTTGTTCTAGATCCTTCCAAAGTAACCATGCGAATGCGTTTGTCTGTTTTTGCAAAATTCAAAACAATATCATAAACTTCCTTTTCTGATCTCATTTTTATCTCCTCCAATTATTGAAATAGGTGTGAAGCCATTTTAGGGCTTTCCCGCCTTGATTACCCTTTAGCAAAGACGGGCGGGGCTGTCAACGGCGGCGCATGAAATGCGCCGTTCATCTTGACCGTTGACTGGCTCGGCTGGCTTTGCTATCTTCCTGACAAATGGGAATGTCTAAGATAGTAAAGACGTCCCACATGCAACTCTTTCTTTTATTGCTGAAACAGTATCTTTGATTGAATGCGCAGTTGTATCTATAACATTTAATTCATAGATTCCTAAATTGGAAAATTGATTCCACATTGTTTCAACTAATTCAATATTTGTTTCTCTGTCTAACTTTGAGCGTTCGATAGCTCGCTTCATGGTTTCTTCCTTACTTGCCCTTAAAATAATATAATGCACCTCATAATGTTCCCGAACAAGACTTTGCCACGGCTTTAAAAACCACGGTCCGATAATACCGTCAACAATTACATCATATCCACCACGAGCATATCGCTTCGCAGCTTCTAAAAACGCTTCAATGACAATCAAATTTTGCTCATTTGATTCTGGCAAATGCGGTGGTATTGCCCCTTTACTCAAATAATGATAAAAGTCATCTGTGTGCATATGCACAGACTTTTCCAAATCTGATTCTTTTGCAACAGCAGATGCCGTTGTAGTTTTTCCTGTCCCCGGCGCACCTGTGATTACAATAATTCTACCTTGATTCATCTATATTCTCCCTCGCAATTCAGATTTACCGCTCTCTTTCTGGTTTTGGAGCGTTTCTTCTCTCAAGATTGAAATGGGCGGGAAGCCATTTTAGGGCTTTCCCGCCTTGATTGCCCATCAGCAAAGACGGGCGGGACTGTCAACGGCGGCGCATTTATGCGCCGTTCATCTTGACCGTTGATTGGCCCCGCTAACTTTGCTACTCTGTTCTAAGTAATTCCTCAATTTGTTTTTTCATATATTCTACAAGTGCCATCGCTTCCTTTTCTACTGTCTCCCATTCATCAGACAAATTTCCCAAATAAGCTTCCTTTGCCGTTGTTAGCAGGGGGGGGGGAATCTCTCCGGCAATTTTAAAATTACCCATTTTGCGGCAACATCTTTTGTCGTGATTTCTTCTGTTACTAAAGTAAACCACATTCGTGATAAGGTTAATAACACATTTCTTTCATCACCCTTAAAGCTGGAAATCAAACCAGGTAAAGAAAACCGAATTGCTTTTTTAATTTCGTGAAATGGGATAGCGGGAATAAGCTCTTTGCTTTCCGCCCCCTTCAAAGTTATGCTATTTTTTCTTGCTTGCCATAATAAAATCATTATATCTGGGTCATTGCAGGCTTGCGGATATTCTCCTGCTTCCATCTCTCCCCTTAGCCATTCACCATACATATACTGACATTTTGGCGGAAATTGCAACGGAACAATATCAGATTGATTGATAATAGTTACCTCTAAAGGTCTTTTTTCAATACAGCCTACGGAGCCAGAAATTTTCAATAATTGCTTTGTTAGATCTGCTCTGATTGAATTACTCAATTCTTGTTTAGTAATTATCAGTATATCTATATCACTATCTGGACGCAGCCCATTCATTGTTGCTGAACCATATAAATATATCCCCAATATTTGACCTTGTAATATGGTTTCTGCTATTGAAATAACTTGATTTACTTGTTGTGGAAATTCATTTATATTCATTGTAACTCCTATATGTATTTATTTTTACTCCTCAACAACTGATAAAACAGCGTCTAAGGCTAATTCTAAGGCTATGGCAAACAATAGACAATCACCTGCTGATCTTTTTCGCAGCTGATAACGAGGAAAATGTTCATGGTGTTATGCATCTTTACTCTGTTAATCCTGTTCAAATTTTATTCCTCCTCTGTGACTTCCATAAAAAGTATATCCTATGCGTTCTTAAGCTAGCTGCTGTTAGTGCTTCTCATTGCACCCTGGTTATAAAAGCCATACTCACAAACCTCTTCACCAAAACTCTTTACATCTCTAATATAGAACTCTATCTAGCGAACTTTTAGAAAAGATATAAAACATCAGAGTATGGACAGTTGCGGATGTACTTCAGAAAAGATTAGATGTCTAAAAAGCTTGTAGTTAAAGCTTTTTAGACATCTAAATCTAGGTACTAAAACAATTCATCCAGTAAAATATAATATTTTATTTTCTCCCAATCAGGCTTGATCCCCAGTAAGTCAAAAAATAGCTCGACATACTGTTCTTCCCCGATATCCTCCCTGATCGACCGGACGCAGAAGGCAATGTCATACCACTTGTCCGCCCTGCCGCTTCTCCCAAGATCAATAAAGCCACTTACTTTGCCATCTTTCACAAAGATGTTGCTGTCTCCCAGGTCGCCGTGGGAAAAGACAAGTTCCTCTTCGGGCTTTTCCGTCTTTAAAAAATCATACAGCTCGCGCGGATCTTTAAATGGAGTGTCTTCTTCCCAGTTTTCGCAATCCACATCGGCCAGATCGTTATTCAGTAAGTAATCCAATTCGGCTAAGCGGCTGTCTAAGCTATTCGTATAGGGACAATCCGATATGTCGATGGAGTGAAAGAGCCTGATGCACTCCGCATACAGCTCGATAATCTTTTCAGGGCTTTGTTCATCTTCATACTCTTCCGAGCAAAGGACGCCATCGGCCTCACTCATGAGCAGATTGCTCCAGCCATCATGCCGTTCAAAGTGCAGGACCTTTGGAACAGGCAGCTTTCCTTCCAGCCATAGCATCATGTCCTTTTCCCGTTCCACATCATAGGTGGTCCCTTTATACCGGCTGTCCGTCATTTTTAAATATAGGTTTTCATTTTCTCCCACCAGCTTATATACCTTAGCAGGAGACATTCCTTCCGTATCTTTTACGCAGCGGTATTTTTCGATCAGTTTTTTCAATTCCGGTGATATTCTCATTTTAGCCATTTATTATTTCCTTCCTCTTTTCTACAGTATTTAAAGATACCCCAAGAAGCTAATTATAACAAGACGAACTCCAATTCACTGTTCCTTGCATTCTAAAACCTTAAATACCAGAAAACAGCTTTTTCAAAGTTGTTTTCAAAGTTGGCGTATAACATAGTATCGACGGAGCCGATTTTGAAACCACAATTATGATAGAATTTACAAGCTATAAGGTTATTGTCCTGGGTTTCAAGCATTAGTCCATGCAAGTTTTTATGCTTTGCCCATTCTATAGATATATTGATAAGCGCGCTGCCTATGCCTTGCCCCCTGAAATCCTTACATACGGCGATATCTTCTATATAAGCGTACCGGTTCCAATTTTTTCGCAGTTTAACTTTTCCGACGCATTTATCGTCTTGGTAGTAAAGATATATTATCTTATCAGTATTGTCAATATATTCAAGGCAATCTGCCTCCTCATCCTCTTCATCCTCTTCGTCTTGGTAGCTTTTTAAATATGGCGCTTCATAGAGTAATTCTGTAAAGGTCCAATTCTCGTTTTCATACCTCGGTATAATCTTACCTATCACCTCAAATGGTTCGCTGGGTTTATCGATATCTTTCAGGTGCCCTGCTTTCATTTCTGTAATCACTGTTCCCGCCTCTCTTCTATATCAGCGGCATATGTGCTATCCAGGCAGCCGGTTTTACCAGTGTATTTTTTATACATGTCCCTGGTATATTTTGTTATATTCCTATCATACTCCGGATAGGCATAATGAAGCCTTTCCGCCACCTCACCGGATACCGCCCTGAACAATTGATGGCATAGAAATAATGCTTCCCATATGTTTTCATAGGAATCCATCCGGTAGGTGGACAAAAGTTTCTCCCACAAATCCTCGGATATATACCTTTCAATAAACTTATAGTTCTTGCCTACACTTAATTTAAAGCCTGTTTCGATGCCGACCTTCCATGATATCATTCTCAGCAGCTCATGGCGAACAATCTGATTAAAATGATCAATAGCAAATAAAATTTCCTTACGGCACAATCCTTTAATAACATAAGGTGTTACATTCCAAAATTCATTGCAGCAATCATCATACTCCCTTGCGCTTGGCTTTCTTACATGATAATCTATATCAGTCGGAACTATGTCCCTTTTAATTCTACAATCTTTATCAATTAGAACCTTTATTAATTTATCGCCCTTTAGGTAATTATCTAACTCTTCCAAGGGCAATAAGGTAAGATCAATTTTATTGTAATCATCAAATAGCATAAGATAGGAAAATCCCTTTTCTTCAGGTGGGAATAATTCCATATCCTCCGGCTTTTGCATCATTATTATATTCCCAAATTGATTAAGCCAGTCATCATTAGATATAAACGGTTCTATATCACTTACAAAATATGTAATATCATAATCCTGAAATTTTGTTTTTTCTAAATCCATCTTTCCACTTCCTTTATTATTTTTCATTTTTTTAAACTATTTAATACTAATGTCTTTTATAATAGCTTTTCATATATTATATAATCAATCTTTATAAGTCCTTTTATAAATTTCTTTTCTACCATTTTCGATAAATTCCTGTTTAATATTTTTAATTCCATAAACAATAGTTTCAATAGGATAATATTCTTCAACTATATCTTGATATTCTTTTGCTTTCTCAATATCTATATTTCCATACATTCTTAATATATCTTCTCCAAAATTTGTTCCTATTTCTTCTTCACTATCTTCAAGTAAGTATATAAAATCACAATATTCATCTATAATTCCAGAATCTCCAAAATCAATTATTCCAGTTAATCTATTATTGCCATCTAACAATAGATGATTACAACTAAAATCATTATGGCATAAACACTTTTTACCCTCAAAAACTGTTGTTGCATTTAGTCTTTCCATAAAACTTTCTATATAATCTTTTTCTATATCAGTTAAATCATTATAAATAGTTTCACGCAACAATATATACTCTTCTAATACATTTTGTTTATTATCAATAGTACATTCACTAATATCTGTATAATCTAAACCGTGCATTTGTCTTAAAAAACTGGCAATATCTCGTTTTAACAAATTTTGTTCTTCTTCTGACATAGTAGAATAAATTTCTGGTGTTAAAAAAGTTCCTTTAATTTCTTTATAACCTAGTATAGATAATTCATCACTAATATACGAATATTCAATATTAGGAATTTTTACATTAGTTTCTAAATTTGTATTTAAAAAATTATATATTGCTTTTTCTTTTGCATAACCTTTTTTCTTATTAGTACTAAATTTTGTTTTAAAAATGTATTCATTATTAACTAAATATGCCACACTATCATAACCACTACCGATTATTTCAATACTATCTACTTTGAAATTATCAAAGTAATGCTCAATTAAATATTTCATTGCCTTAACATTTGTGGCATTATCATCATATCTATATTCCATTAAATAACAATCTTCTTTTTTGCCCTCGTGTAATTCATGTTCTGGCAAATCTTCAATAATTCTAAAACCAGATTTTTGGTATGCCCTTATTGCTCTTGGATTATTTTTATGAGGGTCTAAAATAACTGCATTAGCATTTCTTTCTTTTTTCAAAAATTCAAAAATCAATTTAATATATCTTGTACCAATTCCTTTACTCCAATAATTTGGCTCTCCTATAAATTGATCCATACCATAGACTATCTCATCAGTTTTTGGATAATGATAATCAGTATATAACTCATCATACATTTTATATATTTGTCCATATCCAATAGGAACATTGTTATATTCAATAATTACTCTAAAAACTTCATCTTCCCAAGGCTCTGTATAATGTTTTTTTAATGATTCTAATGTATATTTTTTATCTCTACCATCATAAAATTCTAATACTCTTTCATCAGTTAACCATTTTAACATCAAAGGAAAATCATCATCTATTAAAGTTCTTATACATATTTCATTTTCAACTATATTCATTTATTTATCACCTTTTTCATAATCATATACATATACTATTTCATCTTTATAATCATTTTTACCACCTAATTTTTCATATACATGGCAAGCTCTAGGATTACCTTTATCAGTTATTAAAAACATTTCAGAACAACCAATCTCTTTAGAATATTCCTTAATAAAAGATAATAATTTTGAACCATAACCTTTGTCTTGATAGTTAGGTAACATTCCTATTGAGTGTAAATAAAACATTGTTTTTCCATCAGGTCTTAAAAGTGTATAGCAATATGCAAATCCTATAATTTTATTATTTTCTTTAGCTATAAACCCAAATGAACTGGTATCATTAAGAAATCCTTTTAAATTATCAATATCAAAAACCATATTATCATCTTCATTAATTTAAAATAAATTTAGCCTCTACTCTTCTATTATCTGCTCTACCCTCTTTAGTGTCATTGCTCGAGCGTGGCTTATCTTGACCATAACCAACTGTCTGGATACGACTTTTATCTACACCGAATTTTTCAAGCTCTTTTGCAACGCTGTTAGCGCGTCTTTCTGAAAGTTTTTGATTGTATGATCTAGAACCTATATTATCAGTATGACCCTCTAAAATAGTATCATATCTTACATTTTCATCTAAAATTTGAGCAATTTCTTTGATTTGTTCTTCAAAGGCTGGGTTGATATTTACTTTATCAAAATCAAAATGTCCCTCTAAATAAATTGTTTTTTCGCAACCATTCTCATCCAGCGAAGCACCCTCTCTTGGTTCTTCAGGACATTTTGATTGTGAGACTACAGGAGCTGGAGCAGGGGTTACAACTTGAGGTTTATTAACTACTTCTTTTGTTTGCTCCACTACAACTTTTTCTTGCTTAGCGCCAAAACCAAAACTAATGCCCAAAGTTGAAACCCAACTATGATCTGCATCATGGAAAGAAATTTGATCTCTTGTTTCAAGTCTTAAAGCTAAAGAATCACTAAGGCGAAATTTTAAACCTGCTCCATAATGGCCAAATCCTCCACTTTTATTATCAAAAGCGCCTTTAGAAAAATCCTCATATCCCCCACCAGCTAAACCATAAAAATAAAATTTCTCACCTAAATCAATGCCTTTAATAGCACTCAAATAAGTTCTAGTAATATCGGTGGTAAGAGTAGAATTTGTATATTTTACATCCGAGTAATGTTCTAAACCTAGTTCTAATTGATCAAGCCAAAAATCATCAAAATGATACCCTAGTCTAATCCCTGGTGCATAGCGATTATCCATATCTAAATTACCTTCAAAATAATTGTAATTCAAAGTAGGAGTGATTTCAAATTTTACATTGTTATCTGCACCAAATAAAACGCTTGCCAACCCTAAACATAGCAATAACTTTCTCATCAAAAGCCTTTCATAGATAAATTCACTTAAGTAGTACGAAGTTCAATTATATCATAAAATATAAAAAAATAAATAGTAAATAGAGATAAAATATAAAAAGCGGGAAAATCCCGCCAAAGATTAACGTTTAGAGAATTGTGGGCTTCTTCTTGCTTTGCGGCGTCCATATTTTTTACGCTCAACAGTTCTGCTATCTCTAGTAAGAAGTCCTTTAGGTTTCAATAAAGCTCTAAAATCAGCATCCATAGCCGCTAAAGCTCTTGAAATTCCGTGTCTTAAAGCTTCTGCTTGAGCACTATAACCACCACCTAAAGTCGTTGCTTTGATATCCATTGAAGTTTCTTGCTTAGTTACAAGTAAAGGCTGAACTACTTTAAGCTTGATCGCTTCATGTCCACCAAGCCAAGTATTTAAATCGATACCATTAACGCTGATTTTACCGCTACCTGGTTTTACCCATACTTTTGCTATAGCAGTTTTTCTTTTACCTGTTGCATATGTTGTTGCCATGATTATTTTCCTTCTTTAGCAATTTGCGCAGTGTGTGGGTGCTCACTACCCGCATAAATTTTTAATTTTTTAAGCATCGCTCTACCCAAATTTGTTTTAGGAAGCATACCTCTAACTGCTAATTTATATAATTTTGCAGGATTTTTTTCAAGTAAATCTCCGAATTTTTCGCTTTTTACGCTTCCAAAATATCCTGAATGTCTGTGATAAAGCTTATCTTCTGCTTTATTTGCACCTGTAAATACAGCTTTTGAAGCATTGATGATAATCACATAATCACCACAATCAACATTAGGAGTAAAGCAAGGTTTGTTTTTACCTCTTAAAATTGTTGCTACTTCAGTTAAAAGACGACCAAAGCGTTTGCCTTCTGCGTCTAAAACAATCCATTCTCGTTTAACTTCGTTTGGCTTTGTTATCTTTGTCATAATTTTTACCTTTGCCAAAAATTTTTTAAAAATGAGATTATAATTATTTTTACTTAAATAATACTTAATTTAAGAATATTTAAAGTTTAGTAGCCTTTTTATTTTTATCTCGCTAGCACAGATAAAATATTACATTTTAAGTATATCCTTGTTAAAATTACTTTTTATTATATTAAAAATAAGGTTTTATTTTGTTTTCTTTAAAATTTAAAATTCAAGAGTATCTTCAATGTAAAAATTGTCTTAAGATAAACCCTGAAGAAGATGCTAAATTTTGTATATTTTGTGGAAAAGAATTAAATCATCCCGCAAGACAAAGGCTTGATTATATTTACAGTAAAAATCCCGCTATCATAGTAGCGCTTTTGGCAAAAGTTGCAAAAGCAGATGATAAAATCATCACAAAAGATTTATCCAAATTTATATCTTCTTTGCTCGATAAGATAGAGATGTTTTATTCTAAAGAATACAGTGGATTTAGAAATACTTATGCAAGCATTTTTGAGTATGAAAAAAATCAAGGCAGAAGCATCCATGAACTTTGCACTAGTGCAAGATTTTACGAGAAAGAAATCGATTTTCTCATATGTTTACTGCTTGATTTGATATATTATGATGCAAAAATGAGCGCAAATGAAAATGCTCTTATGGAAAATATCATCGTAGGACTTGGATTAAACCTTATAAAATTTAGAGAAGTAAAGCTAAAATATGAACAAATTTATAATTTTACTCATGAAAAAGCACAGCAAGAACAACCAAAAGAAGACAAATTTACAATCACTCTCGAACAAGCTTATGAAATTTTAAATTCTCATCCTAAGGATGATTTTGAAACTATCAAGAAAAATTATAGAAAATTAGCCAAAGAGTACCACTATGACAATCTCTACTCCAAAGAACTTCCACCTGAACTTTTAAAATAGCTCAAGAGATGATGAAAAAGATCAATTTAGCTTATGAAATCATCAAAGAAACAAGGGGTGCATAATGCTTATTTGTAATCATTGCAATACAAAAAATTTAGATATAGCTAAATTCTGCAAAGAGTGTGGAAATAGTGATTTATACGATCCGCAAGCAGAAGAAAAACTAGAACAAGAAAGAAGGAAACAAGAAGAATTAAGAAGACTAGAAGAAGAGAAAAGAAAAATAGCTCAAGAAGAAAGAGAAAAAAGTCTCAAACAAAGAAAAGAATTTATCGCAAAACACAAAAGCAAAATCATAATTAGCATGGTGAGTTTCTTTTTGATAGCTTCGCTAAGCATATATCAGTATTTTTATGGTGGAAAATACAGCAGAGTCTATATAAGCAAACTTGAGGAAAAATGCCACTACGATGATGAAAGTAACTGTAAAATGCTCCAAACTATCTATAAAGAAAAATGCGATGATGGAGATGGTAAAGCTTGTTTTGCTGGTATCTTTGTAAGCGGTGATTTAATAAGGGTAAAAATCGATGGACAGTGGAGCTTCTTAGATAAAAACGGGGAAATTATAGCAAAGCCTGAATTTGATGATATTTGGAGCTTTTGGGAAGGATTGGCAGGAGTTGGGTTAAATGGAAAATACGGTTTTATAGATAAAAGTGGAAAAATTGTAATCGAGCCTAAATTTGATGATATAGGCTATTAAATCTCTATTATCTCCACCTTATCTTCTAAAACATAAACTAAAAAAGCTTGAGTTGATTTCTTAGCCAAAATCTTCTCTATAGCTTCTTTATAAAGCAAAACCTGCTCTTTATGCTTGTTGAAATTCAAACCCGTTTTATAGTCTATAATGATAGCTTCATCCTCGCCTAAAGCAAGCAAATCAAGCTGTTTAATCTCACCTTGAAAACTCAAAGCTTGCTCTTTGAGCAATTTTTTATTTTCGATGAGTTTTTGAAATTGGGCATTAGCAAGTAAATTTTTTATCCTTTTAAAAAGCCTTTCAAAATCATCGTGATTTAAAAAATGTCTAAATTTACCACTCACCTTCTGACAAAGAATGTCAAAATTTTCTCCTTGTGGAAGCTTTAAATTCTGCATAAAAAAGTGAAAAGCATTTCCAAAATAAATTTCATCCGAGCTTGTATTTTCTTTTCTTTCTATATCCTGCAAAGGAATTTTTTCAAATTCCATTAAGGCTTGAAAGCTTTCTTTTTGAGGTAAGTGGGTGTCATTGGTTTGAATTTCTATCTCGCCTAATTCTTGAATTTCAATATCAAGCATAGTGTTTAAATAACTTGGATAATTTCCACTTTGAAACGAGGCATTTCTTTTGATGATGATAAGATTGTCTTTTGCTCTTGTAAAAGCAACATAAAGCTTATTGATATCATCTTCGTAATCTGCTTTTGTGATTTTATCTATAAAAGCTTTATATTCGCTCTCTTGAGTCGCTTTTCGGTAGCTATCTTTTATGTGAAGCTCCCAACCTTGATCGATATCGTACTCAAGCATTATGGTTTTATTGTTGGGATTGTTTTTTGAAAGACTATCAAGTAAAATCACATGATCAAATTCCAAGCCCTTGGATTTGTGCACAGTCATGATATTTATACCTCTATTTTGCTCACTCATAATTTTTAAAGTGCAAGGCTCAAACAAAAGCTTTAAAAAATCATCCTTGCTTTTAGCGTATTCTATAAACTGAATCAAAGCCATATCATTAAGATCAAGTTTTAATTCTTTGATCAAATAAAGCACATTTTGCACAGCACTTTTTGCCAAATCAAGCTTTAATTTCAAAGGCTCAAAACCTAACATTTCTTTTAAAAAATGCAAGTAAAACTTATCGCCAAAAATGCAGTATTTAGCGTATTCTAAAAGCACTCTTATGCAGGCTTTATTTTCGAGTAAAATATTACTTTGAGTAAAGGCTGGGATATCTTGCTCGTGTAAAAAATCCAAAATCATATCCGCATCGTTATTTTTCCAACACAAAATGCAAATATCATCATAAATGATATTTTTACTTTTTAAAAATTTAAGCTGCTCTAGCAAAGCTTCTAGGGTTTTATCTTGAATTTCTTTAGCTTGATCTTTATCCACCTTTGTTTCTTGCGACTCGATCACACGCACAAAGCCACCTTTTTTGCTTTCTAAAGAAAGTTGAGGGGTGTAGTCTTTAATCTTGCTTTGAAAGGTTTTATTGACAAAATCAACCAAAATTTGTTTAGAGCGGTAATTGATCGTGAGTTGATCTTTTTGAATTTGTTTAAATTCAGTTTGCAACAAATCAAAAAGTTCTTTTTTGCCTTTTCTAAAACGATAGATACTTTGTTTTTTATCGCCCACATAAAAAAAGGTTCTATTTTTCTTCACGCCCTCGCCCGAAACAAGCTCGGCGATCAAAGGTCTTAAAATTTGATACTGCACCACGCTAGTATCTTGAAATTCATCGATTAATAAATGAGAAATATAGCCATCCAAGCGAAAATAAATCATATCTTTAAAATCACTTCTGATAAGATCTAGCACCCTTCGGCTAATATCGCTAAAGCTTAAAGTATTTTTATCTTTTTGGATGATATCTTTAGCCTTGCTAAAATGGCTTAAAAGATTCATTAAATTTGCGATCTTATATTCTTCAAGCTCTTTAGCATAAGCATCTAAAGCTTTGATGAATGCTTTTCTTTTTTGGCTGAATTTAGCATCGCTATCTTCTAATTCTTGCAAGTATTTTGGAGCACCTGTTAAATTCAAAAGATCTGACTTTGCAAATTGGCTTAATTGAAGCACTTCATCTTTAAAATGCGTGCATAAATATTTATATCCTTTGACATGATCTAAGCTTAAACAATAAACCCTTAAATCATCATAGGCTTGATTGATAGAAGCTTTTGAAGGATTAGGAATCCTTACGCATTCTTTAAAATACGCATTTTCATAGAAATTCTCAAGCTCTTCAAAAAAATCATGATTATCTTCTAAACTCACCTTATAATAAGCTAAATCTTTTAATTCTTGGCGGTTGAGTAATTTTAAAAAAACAGCCCTAACATCGAGCTTTTCTTCACTTGTATCAAAATCACTACTTAATCCCAAATTTAAAGCAAAAGCTCTTAAAATTCGACTAAAAAAAGAATCAAATGTGCTTATCTTAAGCTCTTGTCTTAAAAACTCTTGTTTTTTCTTATCTCTTAAAAGTATCAGCTCGTCTTCTTCGCACCCTAAAAGCTCACAAAGCTCTTTACACTCGCTTTTTTTACTTTCTTTTTCCAAATTTAAAAAAGTTTCGATAATCCTTTTTTTCATTTCGTTGCTTGCTTTTTTGGTAAAAGTTAGAGCTAAAATTTCATTTATTTTTGCTCCTTGTAAAATAAGAGCCACAAAACGCACACTTAAGGCAAAAGTTTTACCGCTTCCT
Organism: Campylobacter sp. JH23; assembly: GCF_017846595.1. NCBI lineage: Bacteria > Pseudomonadati > Campylobacterota > Epsilonproteobacteria > Campylobacterales > Campylobacteraceae > Campylobacter > Campylobacter sp. JH23. The sequence goes on from NZ_JAEQBP010000002.1 coordinate 14,210, forward strand.
GCGCTTGCTTCTAAGGCTAAAAAAGGCTTAAATTTCATCTAAAATCCTTTTTGTAGATGATTTTATAAGGGCAATACTCATCTTTATCGTTTTCAAATTCAATCTCTTCTTCTCTTTGCTCAAGCAAATCTTTTAGACATTCTTTAAGCTCATCCAAGCTTTTGGCCTTTTCTTCAACAAATTGCATTTGATTTAAATCATAAAATTTTGCTTCCGCATTTTCATCGCATAAAGCCTTATAAAAAGCTAGCTGAAAGGATTTTTCAGGGACTTTTCCACTTTTATAATCAATGATAAAATGTTTATCCTCAAGCTTATCAATACGATCAACAATACCCTTAAGCCTGATCGTATGATTTTGGATATTTAAAGTTTTATGATGTTCCTCTTCTTGCTCAATCACCTTATAACCTAATTTAAAATGCTCTTCTTCATTTTTGGCAAATTGTATAAATTTTAATTTAAAAATTTCAAGCTCAAGTTCGCTAATGCCGTATTTTTGATATTCTTGCTCTAACAAATCATTGAAAATTTTTAGGTTAAAATTATTTTTAGAATAATTCTTATAATAAAACTCGAGCATTTTATGGATAAAATTTCCTTGATTTTTGGCCTTGCTTTCATCGCTTAAGGCTCTAGCTTCAGGTAATTCTAAAATATAGCGATAAAAATAAGTTCTTTTTTGATATAAAAATAAATTCAAACGACTAAACGATAATTCTTTTTCAAAAATATCGTGTTTTAAAACAGGTACTTTTATAGGATTTAAATTTAACTCTACGCCTTGATAGTCGAGTTTTAAAGCATTTAAATAGGCTTTAGAAGGTGTGGTTTTTTCTTCAAAAAAATTAAAATCAAGCTCATCTAAAAAACGCGATCGAGTTTGCTCTTCATTCTCCACAAAACTAATGCTAAGTTTTTTAGCATTTTTCATCAAATTTTCATAATAAAGTCTTTGTAAATTCTCTCTTCTTTCATAGCTTATAAGCCCTGCTTTTTTACGCACTTCATTGTTTAAAAACAACTCATTAATACTTCTTTTAGGAACAAAATCTTCATTAAAATCAAGTATGACAACACCATCAAAACTAAGTCCCCTGCTTTCTAAAAGTCCCATAACAGTGACTTTTCCACCACCCACATAACTTAGCTTTATTTGATCTAATTGCATGAAAAAAAGTTGCATGAGTTCTTTAAGCTTTAAGGATTTGTTTTTGAGCAAGTCCTTTATAAAACAAAGCTCTTTTTGCACCAAATTCATAAGCTCTTGACTTTCATCTTTTAAAAAACTGTGGATTAAATTTTCAAAATACTGCAAATCACAAATTTGATCAAAGCGAGTTCTAAAATCTTCAAATTGAAGTTCTAAATAATGCAACAAAGTATTATGATAATCAAAAATCATTTTTTCTTGTTCGAAATAATTCTCATCTATCTTATAGATAAAAGCGTCTGAATTTGCTCCATTATATAAGGCTTTGATCTTTTGATAAAACAAACTTTCTTTAATGCTTACTCCACTAGCAAAATTTAACATATTGTTTTTATCAAAAAGTTTTAAAAGCTCACAAAAACTTTCATCAGGAGTGATAACAGCTATCTTTTCAGGATCTATTCCTGCTCGGACAAAATTAGAAATTTCATCCATAACAAAAGCACATTGTAAAGACCTAAGCTCAAAAGCCTTTAGCTTGACTAAAGTGTTAGGATTTGAAAGTTTTTCTTGTTTTAAAATCTTTTTTTGTGAAAGATTGACTTCATAAAACATATCAAGTTCCAAGTGTATATCTTTTAAAAAGTCAAGTTCTAGTAGGTATTCAAGATTAAATTTGCTTGTTTTAAAGCTTATGATTGTGCTTTTGATTTTAGAAATCTCACACAACAAATCCTCTTCAAATTTGCTTAAAAAACCTTGTAAATCATAATATATACTTTCGTATTCGTTTAAAAAATCTAAATTAAGTTTATATTCTTGAGCTAAGGATAAATCATCGTATAAATTGTGTTGCTTAAGCAAAAGAAGATAATTTGTATAAACCTCGTCTAAAATTTCTAAATGCTCATTATAAGTTGCGTAATAGTCATTGTTTTTAAGATCTTGTATACTTTTTTTTTCTAAACTTAATTCTTTAAAAAAAGAAAAAAGGTATTCGTTATTTTTCAAAAAAGCAAAAAATTCAGCTGAAATACCTAGTTTTTTTTCTAAATCTTTACTTTTTAAACAAGCTTCTTGCATTAAAAGCAAGCTCTCATAAGAGCTTGCTTTAAAAGAATTTACCACGCATACTCGATCTAAAAAATCTGATACAAGAAAAACAGAATCAAGTAAAGCGTTTTTGGCCTTTGCTTTTTCTTGATATTCTTTAATCTTTCTTGAGGAACTAAATATTCTTAGTATCATTGAGCATTTAATTCATAGCTAAAAAAGCCTGTTATTTCATCATCTGTGCTAAGTTTGATTTTGAGTTGCCATCTACCTTTTTCAAGCTGAGACAAGGATACACTTAAAACTCCATCTTGAATTTGCCCTAAAAGTTTTTGATCAAATTCTCTTGTGTGAGGTCTTGTAAGTAAAATTTCACTCTTTAAATTTTGTATATTTGCTTGATCGTTTAAGGCTGTTATTTTAAATTGCGCTAGATAAGAATCTGCACTGATTGTATAACTTGCAATCTTTCTTTTACCAATCAAATCAATCTTATCATTTTGAAATTCAACCTTAAACAAGGCATCAAATTGCTCTTGTTGTTTTTGGATAATATTATAATTATTTTCAACATTTTGGTAAGAGTCAAAATAAAAATCATCCTCATATACAGGATAATTGCTTGCCACTATAATAGTTGCCACACAAGCAACCACAATAGCAAAAATCGAAATTAAAATTCCATAAGGCCAAAAGGTTTTTTTACTTTCAAGCATTTTTCTTCCTTTTCATTCTTCTTTGAGCGTAGTATAACAACGCAAAGCAAATAAAGCCATAGATTAAAATTCTTAAAATATTGATAGTATCGCGGTTTGCATTGCCTATAGAGTGTTGCAATTCAATCCCTCTAGCTTGTGCTAAACGATCAACCATATCTCCATAGCCATTTAAAATAGCCGCATTATAAATATCGCCTTTATTGGTCGCTAAAATAGGCAAAATAGATCCTGTTCCTGGATAAGGACTAAGCACAGCTTCTTTATCGATTAAAGTTAAAGCTCCTTTAGAACCTATGATATCGACTTTATGAGAATTTTTAGATAAAACAAGCAAAACATAAGATTGTGGGAGTTGCTTATGTAAGTCTAATAAAGTTTGAAAATCGCTCTTATCGCCAATTGCTACGCCGGCAAAAATTCCGCTTTTTTCTTGAAGTTCTTTACCGATAAGATTAATCTCATCAACAACTTTTTGGTTAAGTACATTTTCATTAAAAACTACAGGCTCAAGGGCAAGAATTTGCACAGGTATAAAAAATAAAAAGATGGCTAATAAGCCATCCTGTAGTATTTTTCTCATCCTATATGAAGATGGTTTGCAGTTAAAACCGACCATGCAGTAATCGCAGCAGTCACAACTAAGCCAATAACAATCAAATATTCTAAAACTTTACTCATTGCGCTGTCCCTCCTATGCTTTTATGATCTTGTTCTTTTGAACCAAGCATTTTAACATTTTGGATATCTTTAAGGCTGTAGGGCTGTTGCATTACTTCTTGTTGAACTTTAAGACCCCAAATGGTTAAACCTACTAAAATTGCAAGCAATAAAACGGTAGCAATCAGCATACCCGTAACACCTGAAAGAGAAAATACGCATCTATTAGTGTTTTCCATTATTCACCCCTTGAAAGAGAAATTACATACTCACCAACAGCTTCTTTTTGAGTATCATTCAATATAGAAAATGCTGGCATAGCTCCAATAAAGCCTGTTTTACCACTATGTAAAACATCTACAACAAATGCTGCTGAGCCGTATTTTGTAAGATCAGGGAAAATTCCATCTTGACCTTTTCCATCTTCACCATGGCAAGCTGCACAAGTTGCATAAGCCTCTTTTCCTTTAGCAACCAAATTTTCATTAGAAGTTTTCTTGATAGCAGAAAGCTCTTTTGCTACATAAGCAGCAATCGCAGGAATATCTTCTTCAGCAATTCCCAAATCCGCAGCAGCAGGCATTTCTCCACCTGGGAAATTCATACCTTTTGCACCATGTTTAATCGCATCGATTAAACCCTCTTCGCTACCCCAAATATTTAAATTTTGAGCTTTTCCATTGATACCATCACCAGTAATTCCATGACAAGCAGAGCATTGAACCAAAAAGATATTTTGTCCCATAGCTACCTTATCTTCAGTAGATAAGTTTTGGAATTTTTCTTCAAATTTAGTATTGTAAGCCTTAACTTCTTCGTTGTACTCACCTATACTTGAGTAAGAATTTAAAGGATATCCCCATAAAAAATACCAAACTGCCCATACTATGGTAAGAAAGAATATAACAGCCCAGCCTATTGGAATCGCATTTTTATATTCTCCTATGCCATCCCAGCTATGCTCACTTAATTCTGCCTCACCTTTTTTCTCTTTCATATATTTAAACATTCTACCAACGACTACAAGAGTAATCAATATAATAAGAATCGCTCCAATGAAAGATAATAAATTAACATTATCTTGCAAATTTAACCATTGCATCAAGCACTCCTTTTACTTTCTAAAACACTATCATCGATATCATCGCTCAAAGCGAGATTTGCATATTTTTCATAATTTCTCTCGCCTTTTTTTTCTGCCCTATAAAGATGATACCAATAAGAATACAATACTATTGATAAAAACATTACAAATAGAAAAAATCCATAACCTTGAAAAATTTCCCATTCATGTTTTTGCACTGCTGATAAATTCAAAGTGACCAAATTTTTAATCACATTCCAAATAATCACTAAATGTTCCATATTTTTACTTTAAGCTATTTAAATAAGCGATTAAAGCAACGATTTCTTTAATCTCGCCCCTAGCAAAAGCATCTTTTACCTCTTGATTTTTCATTTGATCAACTATAGCTTGTGCTTCGGCTTTTATTTCAGCTTGTGCTTCTTCCCAAGTACCTAACTTGGTTCCATTTTCAGTATCATAAGGGACATTAAACACTTTTTTAACAGTTAAAGCTTCTGCATAAGCAGTTTCCATGTCGGCATTGTTTTTAAACATATGCTTATAAGCAGGCATAATAGAATTTGGAACAACTGAAACAGGATCCCACATATGGTTTTCATGCCAGTCTGTAGTTCTATAATTTCCAACACGCATTAAATCAGGACCTGTTCTTTTTGAACCCCAAAGAAAAGGTCTATCATAAGCAAATTCGCCACTGACAGAATACATACCATAACGATCAGTTTCAGATTTAAAAGGACGAATAAGCTGTGAATGACAAGCATTACAGCTATCTTTGATATAAATTTGGCGTCCTGCAAGCTGTAAAACCGTATAAGGCTTCTTTCCTTCTATAGGTCTTGCATTTTCTGCAAAATTTGGCAGCACTTCAATAATCCCAGCATAAGCAATCACAATAAAAACAGCGACAGCAAAAAAGAATGGATTTTTTTCTAACCAACTAAACATTTTCTCTCCTTTTTATGCAGCCATAGGCGAAGCGCTTTTTGGCTCTTTATCAAGCACTTTTCCACAAGCAATTGATTTATAAATATTATAAGTAAACATGAAAAATCCTATAAGATATAATAAACCACCAATTGCCCTAATCCAATAATAAGGTATAATAGCTACAACAGTGTCAATAAAGCTGTAAAGCAAGTTGCCGTATTCATCTGTAGCTCTCCACATCATACCTTGAGTGATACCTGCTATCCACATAGAAGCAAAATAAAGCACTATACCTGTAGTTTGAATCCAAAATTGTGCTTCCATTAAAGATTTGCTATAAAGCTCTCTTCTAAATATTCTAGGAGTCATATGATAAAGTGCTGCCATAGTCATAAAACCAACCCAACCTAAAGTTCCATCATGAACATGTCCTGGAATCCAATCTGTAAAGTGAGCTAGAGCATTTACTGATTTAATTGAAAGAATTGGGCCTTCAAGTGTTGAGAACATATAGAAAGTTGATGCTAAAATCATAAATTTAATCAAAGGACTTTCACGAAGTTGACTCCATTCACCCTTCATAGTAAGTAAGATATTTATCGCTGAACCCCAAGAAGGTAAAATCAATACTACAGAGAAAACCGAACCCATAGTTTGCATCCAATCAGGCACAGTTGAATAAATCAAGTGATGTCCACCTGCCCAAAGATAAACAAACATCAAGCCCCAAAACGCAAATAAAGAAAGTTTATAAGAGAAAATCGGTTGACCGCTTTCTTTTGGTAAGAAATAATAAATTTGAGCAATAATACCCACAGTAAATACAAAAGCAACCGCATTGTGCCCATACCACCATTGAACTAAAGCATCATTTGTCCCTGCATACATAGATACACTATGCCACCATTTACCCATTTCTGCAACAAAATAAGTTGGAACTGCCATATTGTTAAAAAGATAAAGCATAGCAATACCTAAAAATGTAGCTATGTAATACCAAAGAGAAATATAAAGGGTTTTTTCACGGCGAATTCCAATAAGTCCAAAAATGCTTACACCCCATAAAACCCAAATAAGCACAACAAGAATATCTAAAGGCCACTCAAGTTCAGCATACTCTTTAGAGGTACTTACACCTGCAAATAAAGAAATTACAGCTACAATCATGGTAATCATATAAAGCCAAAAATGAAGCTTGCCTATAGCCATTAGAAATTTGGATTCAGCCATACTTACTTTAAGAACACGCTGTCCTATATAATACCAAGTTGCCCAAATCCCTGAAAGCATAAAACCAAAAATCACACCAGAAGTATGAAGCGGTCTAAGTCTTGAAAAAGTAGCATATTCGCCTGCTAAATAGTTTAGATTAGGATATGCCATTTGAAAAGCTATAAGAGTTCCTATAGCCATACCTACAATCCCGAACAATATAGTCGCAAACATAAAGTATTTTGCAACTGTATAGTCGTAATTTAATGCATTACCTGGGTGCATCGACTTTCTCCTTAAAATTTTTAAGATAACAAGTTTATATTATAGACTATTAATTATACATTTTTTCTTAAAGCCAATATTTTTGTTAATCATTTGTTATTTTTTATATTTTAAAGAAATTTTTTGTCCTAATTTTCTATATTGATTTTATATCCCAAACCTGGAACATTTTTAATAAATTTTTCTCCAACTTTATCTCTTACTCTTTTTATAAAAGTTCTAACCGCAGTATCGCTAACATGCTCACCTATCCAAACATTCTTCTTAATATCTTCATGCAATACCAAAACCCCAGGCTGCTTTAAAAGCAATGAAATAAAAGCAAGCTCTTTTTTGGTTAAAACAATTTCTTGTCCTTTATGAATTAATATTCTTTTAGTCTTATTGAATTGATACTCTTTAGAAATATCAACAAGCGCGTTAGTTTCTATCTTTTCACCCACTAAATAATCCAAAACTTTAAAAAGTTCATCTACATCTACAGGTTTGATTAAATATTTATCTATACCTATATCAATAGAACGCAACAATCTTTCTTTTTCCGAATAAGCACTGAGCACTACAATAGGAACATCATTTGCTATTTCTTTAATTTCTTTTGCCATATCAAGCCCATCCATGATAGGCATAGCAATATCTGTAATAATCAAATCGGGCTTAAATTTTTTAAATTTCTTTAAACCCTCATCACCATTTTGTGCACCTATTACCTTGCTGTAACGAGAAGATAAAACATTAACAAGCGATTCTCTAATTTTTACTTCATCTTCTACAACCAATATAACCAATTCTTTCATAATTTAATTCCCCTCTTGCAACTTTAAATATATCTCAAAACAAGCACCATCTTTTATATTTTTAACTTGAATTTTTCCACCAAAACTCTCTACGATTTGCTTGCTGATGTAAAGTCCCGCTCCTATACCTTGACTAGGATGTTTAGTTGTAATATAGGGTTGAAAAATTTTGTCTAAAATATCTTCATCAACCCCGCCTGCATTATCCTTAACCTTGACTTTAATATAATTTTTTCCAAATTTGGAAAAACTAAATATAATATTTTTTACTTTTTGAGTCTTAAATGCCTCTATGGAATTTATAATTAAATTTAAAAAAACTCTCATTAGGCCATTCTCATGCGCTATAACTCTATAATCTGTTTTTGAGATTATTCGAGTATTAACTTGATGTTTTTCTATGGTTTCAAAAGCAATGCCAATTACCTTATTTAAAATTTCTCTTAAAGAAACATGATTTTTTTCGTTTTCATTATTTTTAAATAAAGTTCTAAAAATATCAATTGTTTCTGACATATTTTTTATCGTACTTTTAGATTGTAGATAAATTTCGGTAAAACCCTTCTCATCTTGAACATTTTGTTTCATTTGAAACATAGCAATACCAAGCTCATTTAGAGGTTGTCTCCACTGATGTGCAATATCGCTAATCATCTGCTCTATAGAAGAATTTAAAATTTCTTTATAAATCTTTTTTGTATCTTTCTCATTTTTTTCTAAAGCAACTTTAAGCTTATACTCAAAATCTTTGCTTAGTTTTGCAAATTCTTCCTTGCGCTCTTTAGCTGTCTTTTCAAGATTTACACTAATTTCACGCAATTTCGCATGATTTAATACAAGTTCTTCATTTAATTTAAAAGAATTGCTAATATCATAAGATAAAGCAATAATTTCATTTAAATCACCCTTATTATCTACAATAGGAATTAAAAATGCGTCAAGATAAAAAGTTTTGCCTAGCTTATCGACATTTTTAAAAACCACCCAATAAGCTTCTTTTTGCCAAAGTTTTCCTAAAAGTTGATTGATATAACTTTCTTTAACATCAGGATGTTTTAAAATAAAATGATGCTTTCCAATCAACTCTTTTTTACTATAACCACTTATCTTGCAAAATTTTTCACTTGCATCGATAATTATACCTTGCAAATTGATCTTAAAGAAAATTGTCTTTTTTTCTATTACTTTTAAAACTTGCTCGGCAACTGAATTTGCCATTTAAAAAGCCTTAAAACCCATATAAGCTAAACCTATTCCATAAGCTACAATAATGAAATAAGATAAATAATTAAATACTTTTTTCAAAAATACACCCAAATATTGTGATATTTTGACAAAAAAAAGCATTGCTGGAAGGGTTGAAAGACCAAAAACTAGCATAACCAAAATGCTTTCTGTAACATTTTGCCTACTCATTGCATTCGCTAGAAAAAAATACACCAAACCACAAGGAACAAACCCATTAGCAAAACCTAAAATCATTGCCGATTTTACACCCTTAAAACCCATAGATTTTTTAATAATCTTTTTTATAAAATACTCAAAAAAAGTGCGATTTTCGATAAAAGCAAGGATTTTACCTCTAAAAATTAAAGAAAAACCTAAAATTACCATAAACACACCGAGTATAAAAAAGGATAAGCTTTGAATCTTGGCATTTATAGCTAATAAATTTCCAAATATCCCAAAGATTATTCCCAATAAAATATAAGAAAAAATTCTAAATAATTGATAAATAAAAGTTAATAAAAACAAATTTTTGTGGGTTGAATTTAAATTCATAAAAGCTAAAATAAATCCCCCACACATAGAATAGCAATGCCCAAAGCTCGATAAAAAGGCTACACTAAATATAGCCAAAAAGTCAAAATTTAGAGGAAGGAAATTCACATTAAATTCATAAATTCTTTAAAAATATATTTACTTTCGTGCGGACCTGATGAACTTTCAGGATGGTGCTGCACCGAAATAATAGGATAGTCTTTATACCTTACACCCTCGACATTATCTCCAAAAAGATTTCTATGCGTTATAATTGCTACTTCGCAAAGCTCTTCAGGAACATTATAATTATGGTTTTGAGCAGTGATTTCAACACTTTTGTTTTCTAAGTTGATCACAGGATGATTAGCTCCGTGTTGTCCAAATTTCATTTTATAAGTTTCATATCCAAAAGCATTACTTAAAAGCTGATGCCCTAAACAAATTCCAAGCATAGGAATTTTAGCCTCGGCTAATTTTTTAATTTCAGCAATTTCTTGTTTTAAAATTTTTGGCTCTCCTGGTCCATTTGAAAGAAATACACCTTGAATTTGACCTTTTTGATAAAGCTTGATAAGTTCTTCTGCTTTGGTATTATAAGGAAAAACTTCTACTTCTAAACCCACTTCCACAAGCTCATTGAGAATGTTTGCTTTCACACCATAATCAATAACAGCAACTTTTTTTGTATTTTTTTTAGCCTTATTGTAACTTTGGGTAGCATTATTCCAAACTCCATGTTTGTGAGCGTAGGATTTTTTAGTACTTACTTCTTTTACAAAATTAATCTCATCTATTTTTGCAGATTTTTCCAAAGCTGCTTTTAATTCTTCTTTGCTAGAGATTTCAGTTGAGATAACTGCTCTTAAATTTCCGCTGTCTCTTAACATTTTTACCAAATAGCGAGTGTCTAGTCCATAAACTCCTATTTTTCCATGTTCTTCTAAGTATTCTTGTAAGCTTTTTTGAGCACGAAAATTAGAAAAAGTAGGGCTTAATTCTCTCATCAAAACGCCACTTGCAAAAATTTCTTTACTTTCGTTGTCATTTTCATTGGTTCCCACTATACCAATTTCTGGCATAGAAAATACGATAAATTGCCCTGCATAAGAAGGATCAGATATTATCTCTTGATAACCTGTTAAAGAAGTATTAAATACAAGCTCGCCAAAAAAAGTTCCACCCTTGCCAAAAGCCTTAGCAGTTAAAAAAATATCATTTTCTATATAAATATAAGCTTTCATAATTTAAAACATTCCTTTTTTTCTAAGCTCTTCTTGGTAAAGTTTTTCAAAAATAAGCTCATATTCTTCGCTACCTGGAATAGGTTTTGTTTTATAATTGTTTATTTTTTCATAAACCTCATCTTCTAATTTTTCATAAATTTTAAGATAGTCATCTATGCTAGAAAAAATTAAATTTTTCACTCTATTTTCGCTTACCACAAAATTAATATAATCATTTTCTATAAGTTCTTCTAAAATTCTATGCGCTAAATGATTGTGTCTATCTTCAGAATTTAAAATCACACCAAATTCAGGAGCTAATTTTTTCTTAACAAGCCAAAACATATTTTTACGATCTACTTGCATAAGCTCCATTTCATCTTCTTGTTGTTCTAAAAGCTCTTTAACTCTTTCATCTAGCTTTCTTTCATTCATAAGATCATCTTCTAAAATTTGTTTAATGCAAGGGTTTAACTTTTCAATATTGTCTTTAATTTCAACAAAAGAGGAATGTGCAATATCTAACATTATTTTATTTGTAATATAAGGTATATGTGGCAATTTTATACGCATTTTCAAGCCTTTTCACTAATAATTTTGAAATAATAATATATTTTTGGTAAAAGAATGTTAAAAAATTAAATTTTTAATTGCTTTTATTATTATCCATATTTTTTAGCAATAAGGTCAATTCGCTCGCTTTTGCAGGATCCATTTTAGAAAGCACTCCTGAAATTTTTCTAGACTCTAAAGATAGCATGATTTTACTCGCATCTTCAGCATCCATTTGGGTTAAAACATCAGCTATTGCAGTATCTTTCATTTGCGAATAAATTTCTTTAATCCTACCTTCTGTTTTTTCATTGATAGAATTTAAAATTTTTTGCTGCTCTTCTAAAAGTTTTGTATTTTGTTCTTTTAAACTTTCAATCTGTGCTAAAGTCGCATTTACTTCGGCTTCTCTTTGATTTAAGACTTTAAGCCTTTCTTTTTGCAAAGCTTCAAAAGAAGCTTTATAAGCTTCTAAAGATTGTCTTGCTTCATCAAATTCCCTAGTTTGCAATTCAATTTGAGCTTTTCTAGCTTCAAAATACTGCTCACAATCTTGTTCAGCTCCAAAAACTACACTTGAAATAAAAACTAACAATATAAATTTTTTAATCATCTTTTTCTCCTTTGAAAAAACGACTGATTGCAATTTCATCTAAAAATTTTTCTTCAGCCTTGGCAAGTTCTTTTTGCTTTTGTTTAATTTCCTCGGCTTCTAAAACCTTCATTTTTTCATAATCTAAATGTGCTTTTTGATATAAAAACTGATAATGATTCATTTCTTTTTTAGAAAGTTCTACTTTCTCCCTAGCTCTTGCCAAAGCCTCGCGTCCTACTTGCGCCATACTTAAATTCGATCTTAACTCTGCTATAGATCCTGATTTTGGCAATACGCCTAAACTTTCACACTCTTGGCGTGAAAGTTCATAAGCTTTTTCATGTTCAAGCTGTCTTTGTTTGGCTTGATTAAGATTTGATTCTGCTTTATCAAGTTGTTGTTTTCTTACCTTTACAACAGAATTATATTTACTTTTCATAAGATGATAGTATCATCTCTTTCAGGGCTAGTAGAAATATACTTTACCTTAACCCCTGCAAGCTCTTCAAGTCTTGCTATATATTTTTTAGCATTTTCTGGCAATAAATCATAATCTTTTATACCAAAAACTTTATCCCAACCATCCATTTCTTCATAAATAGGTTGAACATTTTCTAAATCACTTGGTATATAGTCGATTTCCATACCCTTATATTCATAAGCACGACAAATTTTTATCTTTTCAAAACCATCTAAAACATCAAGCTTCATCAAAGATAAAGCATCAAGACCATTAAGCCTTGCTGTATATCTTACAGCAACCGCATCAAACCATCCACAGCGTCTTTTGCGTCCCGTGCTTACGCCAATCTCTTTTCCAATTTGCGCAATTTTTTCTCCATCTTCGCCCTTATCCTCAGTAGGAAAAGCTCCATTTCCCACACGCGTTGCATAAGCTTTTACAATACCTATAATATTTCCCGCTTCTTTAGGATTTAACCCAAGTCCTGTTAAAGCGCCTGCTGAAATAGTACTTGAACTTGTAACATAAGGATAAGTTCCATGATCAATATCAAGCATAGAACCCTGAGCTCCTTCTAAAAGTACTCTTTTATCTTCATCTAAAGCCTTCCAAAGCATTCTTGTAGTATCTGTAATATAAGGAGTTAAAATTTCATTAAAACGTTTTAAATCAGCAAGCAATTCTTCAGCACTTGGAATTTCAATTTCAAGCATTTCAAAAAAAGTTTTATTAGCTTCAAAATCTTTTATCAAAGCCTCGCAAAGTCTTTGTGGTTCTAAAAGCTCTCCAACTCTATGTCCTGTACGATTAATCTTATCTGCATAAGAAGGTCCTATACCCTTACCTGTTGTTCCTATGGCATTTTTGCCTTTGAGCTTTTCTTTTGCAATGTCTATTAAAGAATGATGTTTTAAATTTAAATGAGCTCTATCGCTGATATATAATCTACCTTTTAAATTTTCAAATTGAGCCATTTCAGCAATCAATACTTCAGGAGAAACCACAACTCCATTGCCAATCACATTAATACACCTTGAATGCAAAACACCACTTGGCATAAGATGAAGTGCGTATCTTACACCATTTACCCAAATGGTATGTCCTGCATTATGCCCCCCTGCACTGCGACACACATAGTCATAATTTTCACATAATTTATCTACTACTTTGCCTTTACCTTCATCACCCCATTGAATTCCAACAATAATATCTGCTTTACTCATTATTTTCCTTAAATTTTACGGCGAGAAGATGAGAGAATCGAACTCCCCAAAGAATAGTCAACTACCCTTTCATCTGATTTGAAGTCAGTGACGATCACCAGATACGCTAATCTTCCAAAGTTATAATTATAGCTATTTTTAAATGAAAAACAAAATAAATTTTCAAATTTTATCAAAGCATCACTGATTTTTGACTTTAGTTTAAAATTAGGTTATAATCTCACTCTTTTTTTAGCATCAAGGTTTGATGATTACATTTTTAGGATCTTTCTTTGAATTCTTTTAAACAAAAATATTTAATCAATTTTTGGGATAATTCCCGTGCTATGATAACACTTGGAATTTTAAGTGCAGTATACTTTGGAATTTTTGGTGGTGTTTGGGCTGTTACGGGAGAAATGACGCGTTGGGGTGGAGAATTTTTAGAGCTTTTAGGTATGGATTTGAATGGATATTCTTATTATCAAAAGCAAAATTTAAATGGTACTCCTTTAACGAGAACCGATGGAATCATGCTTATAGGCATGTTTATAGGTTGTTTAGTAGCCGCACTTTTAGCCAACAAAGTCAAATTTCGCTTACCCGCTAGCAATATAAGAATCTTTCAAGCTATAGTAGGTGGAATTCTTTCAGGCTATGGCGCAAGACTTGCCTTTGGGTGTAACTTGGCAAACTTTTTTACAGGCTTGCCTTATTTTTCACTGCATACTTGGTTTTTTGGTGTTTTTATGGTTTTGGGAATTTATCTTGGTGTAAAACTTTGTAACACTTCCTTTTTTAAACCTAAAGCAAAATTACAATGTGCAAATAAAGAAAACATTCCTTTGCTCAAACAAAACTCGCGTGCGAAATTTCATTTTGTTTTAGGTAGTATTCTTTTTGTAGCATTTTTAATATGGGTGTTTTATCTTGTGCTTGTTAATGGCAATATAAGCACACAAAGCAAACAAAGTCTTTTAGCTTTAGCACTCATTTTTGGCTTTGCGTTTGGTTTTATCATCTCCAGAGGACAAATTTGTTTTACTGCTTGTTTTAGAGATTTATTCTTATTTGGTAGGAAAAATGCTATAAAAGGCGCTTTAATCGGTATGATAATCGCTTCTTTGATCGCTTTTGCTTTCATCTTACATGGACACAATAGCAAACTCATCGAACTCTCTCCTGCTGTGGCTATTGGGGCATTTTTATTTGGTTTTGGTATAGTTTTCGCAGGGGGTTGTGAATGCGGATGGACTTATCGTGCTTGCGAGGGACAAAGTCATTTTATGATAGTGGGTATTGCAAACATCATAGGAACGATGATTTTGGCTCTAACTTATGACTTTTTACCTAGCGCTTTCAAAGAGGGCGTAAAAATTAACTTGCTCAATGAATTTGGAAATTTGGGTGGGTTTTTCATAAATCTAGCTCTTTTTATTTTAATGTTTGCTTGTGTTTTATTTTATAAAAAACACTTCTTTCAAAAACTAAATCAAAAAGGATAAAAAATGAAAATTACTTATACTTTAAATTTAGAAGGTGAAGCTTGTCCTTATCCTGCTATTGCTACGCTAGATGCCTTGCCGCAACTTAAAAGCGGAGAAAT
The DNA here is from genome assembly GCF_017846595.1 of Campylobacter sp. JH23. Classification (NCBI taxonomy): domain Bacteria; kingdom Pseudomonadati; phylum Campylobacterota; class Epsilonproteobacteria; order Campylobacterales; family Campylobacteraceae; genus Campylobacter; species Campylobacter sp. JH23. Next base: position 29,508 of record NZ_JAEQBP010000002.1, read on the forward strand.
CCTAGAAGTGCTTTGCGATTGTCCACAAAGTATCAATTCTATACCTCAAGATGCAAAAAATCGTGGTTTTAAAATTCTTGAAATCGATCAAAATGGTCCCACACTTCGGTTCTTAATCCAAAAGCCTTAAATTTGGCTCCAAATTTAAAGAGTTGATAAACTTTTGCTCTAGTTTTAATTTTAAAAGCTGGGGCAAAAAATTTCATTTTGAGATAAAAAAGTAGGAAATTTGGAGGATATTTAAACAAATATCCTCATTTTCTAAAAAATCTTAAAGTTCTTTTAACATTCTTTCATATGCAGCTTTAGTTCCTGGGCGTACTTGAGTAAGTAAGCTTGCAATGATTATCACTGCTGAAGCAGCTACAAAGCCTGGAACTATTTCATAAATAGGGAAATTAAAGAGTTCTGCTAAATAATTTTTCCAAAGAACAACCATAACAGCTCCTGTTATCATACCTAAAATCGCTCCTATTCTTGTCATTCTGCTCCAAAATAAAGAGAAAAGCATTACAGAACCAAAACTTGCTCCAAATCCTGCCCATGCATAAGCTACAATACTTAAAACACTTGATTCTTTATCTGTTGAAATCACAAAAGCAACCAATGCTACCAGTAAAACGCCTATTCTTCCCAAATTCATCACAGTTTTATTAGATGCTTCTTTGTTGAAAATTCTTTTATAAAAATCCTCTGCTATGGTAGAGCTTGATACAAGAAGTTGTGAACTTGCAGTACTCATAATAGCAGCCAAAATAGCACTGAGTAAAATACCTGCTATCCATGGATTAAATAAAAGTTGCGACATTACAATAAAGATTTTTTCAGGATCTTGAAGAGTAAGCTCAAATTTATGCACATAAGCTATCCCTAAAAGACCTATAAAGCAAGCACCTATCAAGGAAATCACCATCCAAGAAATTCCTACAAAGGTAGCCGCAGGAATATCCTTAGTAGAGCGAATAGACATAAAGCGCACCAAAATGTGAGGTTGTCCAAAATATCCCAAGCCCCAAGCAAGTGCAGAAACAATGCTTAATGCTCCTATACCCTCACCCATGGATAAAGCATTAGGCTTAATTTCTTCTATAACAGCCATAGCCTCACCAAAACCACCTAAATGATAAAGCATAACAGCAGGAACAACGATCAATGCACCCATCATTAAAAGTCCTTGAAGCAAATCCGTCCAACAAACTGCTTTATATCCGCCTAAAAAAGTATAAGCAACGATAATAAGCGTCCCAGTAGTAAGCGCATATTCATATCTTATACCAAAAGTTGCTTCAAATAATTTTGCTCCACCCACAAGTCCTGATGAAACATAAAAGGTAAAAAATATCAAAATGACAATCGCACAAACTATACGCAAAATATGCTTATCATCATCAAATCTTGTTTCGAAATAATCAGGTATTGTAATAGAATTTGCAATCACACTTGTATAAATTCTAAGTCTTTTTGCTACAAAACTCCAATTCAATAAAGCTCCGATGCTAAGTCCTATAGCAATATAACTCTCTATAAGTCCACTTGCATACAAAGCCCCTGGCAAACCCATTAAAAGCCAACCGCTCATATCAGAAGCCCCTGCGCTTAGTGCAGAAACTACAGGACCTAAAGAACGCCCACCTAGGAAATAATCCTCTGTATTTTTATTTTGCCTATAAAAATAAAAACCTATATAAAGCATTAAAGCAGCATATGCCACAAACATTATCGCTATGGGGGTATTAATTTGAACTGTTTCCATTTTTACTCCTTGGTTTAATGATTTAACGCTCTAATGCCTAAATTTCCATAGCGATGGAAAGATACACTTAAAGCTTTTTCGTTGTGATAAAATAAAAGCTCAAAACGACCATTTAATAATGGTTTTTCTCTGATAATAATCTTAGCTTCTTTTGCCGCTTCTTGATAAATTTCATCTTCCACACTCACTTTTCCATGATAGCGAATTCTCTCAAAATTCTTCAATCTTGAAACAAATTGAGCTTTGCTTTCATTTGTGATTTCAAGGTTTAGATTTATAGCTTTGCAAAGTTCTTTTACTAAAGAAATTTTATCGTTTTCTTCATAGCTCACGCTCAATGGGATATTTAAGATATTGGCTGCAATGATAACTCCTAAAATATCTTGCAAATTATCATTCTCACACACTCTAAAAGCTAAATTTTTAATCTTAGTATAAGAAAAGAGATTATCCTCGCCGCGTATATTGACATAATCTTTTGAAACACTGAATTCATTTCTGTAATGATACGCATAAGATTTTGCCATCAAAATAGCATTGTTTAAAGCTTTTTTATTTTCTTCATTTGTGCCAAGATCTATTTTTTCTAAAGTTTTAACAAATTCGTTATTGAGCAAATTCTCATCAGCTTCACTTGTGCTTATATCTAAAAACTGGGTTATGTAATTATAAATTCCCACTTTTCTACCAAAACCTATAGCAGATTTTTTCACCCCACCAAAAGGCTGACGAAGTACTATAGCTCCTGTTGTAGGTTTATTGATATAGATATTTCCTGCTTCTATATGAGTGTGAAAATACTCCCATTCTCTTTCATCTAAGCTCTCAAATCCTGCAGTAAGACCATAGCCTGTTGAATTGACTATCTCTATAGCTTCTTTTAAATCTTTTGCTTTCATTACACTTAAAATCGGTACAAAAAGCTCATTCATATGAGTGAAATCACCTTTTTTGGTGCCGTATTTTATCCCTGGAGTCATCAAATAAGGATTGTTTTCTAAAAATTGAGGTTTTAAAGCCCATTCTTCATAAGGCGCTAGTTCATTTAAGGCTTTTTCTACTTTAGCACTAGGCTTATCTGCTAATGTGCCTAATTTATTTTTAAATTCAAAAGGATTTCCTACAGCCATAGAAGCAGCTGCATCTACTAAAGTCTTTTTAAATTCTTCATCTTCATAAACTTCTTCCTCTAAAACAAGCAAAGAAGTAGCCGAGCATTTTTGACCGCTGTTGCTAAAAGCAGAATGGATAATATTTTTAATCGCGCTGTCACGATCTGCAAATTTAGAAACAATCGTAGCATTTTTACCACCCGTTTCAGCGCTTAAAAGTAAGGTAGGATTTGCTTTAAGCATAGCATAAGCCGTATCTTCTCCACCTGTAAGAATAGAGAATTTCACTGCTTCATCAACAAGTAAATATTTAGAAATATCGCTTCCTTTTGAAGGTAAGAAAATCAAAGCATCTTTACTAATTCCTGCATCCCAAAAACATTTACAAAGCATATAGCCTGTTAAAGTTGAAAGCGAAGAAGGCTTATAAATTACGATATTACCCGCTGCTAATGGTGCTGCTATGGTTCCAACTGAAATACCTATAGGGAAATTCCAAGGAGCTATGGTTACTCCTATGCCTTTAGGGCTAAATTGAGTATTTTTATTTTGCTCTCTTAAAATCTTTAAAGAATGCGGATAAAATTCAGTAAAATCAATAGCCTCACTTACTTCTGGATCAATTTCTAAGAAAGTTTTTCCCACCTCAAGTGCAGCCAAACCTATCAAATCCCCACGACGCTCTCTCATCAAATTTGCAGCCTTAGCTAAAATAGCATGAATTTCATCAAAACTTGTATTTTTAAAATTAGAATTTTTAGCTACTTTAAGAGCTTTTTTGATTTCATTTTCGCCTGCTAAATAAGCTTTTCCTATCATTCTATCTTTGATTTTATCTTTAACTTCTAAAATATTTAAAGTATTTTTATCAAATTCCAAATCTCCGATTACAGGCATTACATCATAATTTTCTAAATTTTCATATTTAGCTCTTATGACTTTAGCCCATGCTCTATTTTGTGGCAAAATAAAATCCGTATCACTTTCGTTATTAAACATTCCACTTTCATAAGCACTTACTATATTTGGAGCTTTGTTTCTATCTTGGGTGCGGTGTGTGCTATTATCAAGCGTTTTAATTCCTTCTAAAGATTTTAAGAAAAGTTCTTTTTGCACATTCCAGTTATTATCCCCAACTTTGAGATTGAAAAAATATCTCATGAAATTATCTTCGCTTGTATTTTCATCAAGGCGTCTTACAAGATAAGCAATGGCATTATTAAAATGTGCTTCATCACAAACAGGTGCATAAAGAATTAAATCATGCATTTTAGATAATTCATAAGAACATTGCAAACTCATACCTTCAAGCATTTCAAAAGTGAAAGAATCAAGAGCTCCTGCTTCACTGATGCGTGTGTAAGCATAAGCGATTTCAAAGATATTGTGGCTTGCGATACCCACATTGATATATTTATAATTATCTCCCTCTAAAACAAAATCAAGCATTTTGTTATAATTGCTATCTGTGTCTATTTTTTTATAAAAAGTAGGAAGCTCCCATCCTCTTTGACTTGCAATCGTCTCTTCGCTTTCCATGTTTGCACCTTTTACAAAGCGAATTTTAATGGGCTTCATTCCTTTTAAAACTCTTTCTTTTGAAAAGGCAAAAAGTTTTTTAAGGTACTCATAAGAATCAGGTATGTAAGCTTGTAAAACAATACCTGCTTTAATATCAAATTTAGACACACTTTCCATAAAGGCAGCAACGGTTAGTTCCAAATCTCTAAATTCTTCCATGTCAAGATTGATAAATTTACTCACACCCTGCTTTTTTTCTTCTTCTAAGGCTAAAGCATAAAGATGATCAAGTCTTTTAACCACTTCATCCTTGGAGTATTCAAAGTCAATAATATTAATTTGTGAAAAAATAGTAGTGATTTTAATCGAAATATAAGTAATATAGCTTGATTTTAAAGCTTCTTCATATTTTTGAATGCGGTATTTGCTTTCTGCTTCGCCTAAAACCTCTTCGCCAATTAAATTCACATTTAAAGTGATATTATCTTGATCTTTTCTTTTGCGCATATGAGGTTCTAAAACACTAGGATTTGCATCCAAAACCATAGCTTTAGTATCTTCTCTTAAATGTTTTACAAAAAATGGCACACTTAAATTAGGTGCGAATTTACCAAAATTTAAAAAGCTAAAGAGTAAGAATTTCTCAAAGGCACTAAAAAAATCTGCTATACCATACTTATTTAAAGTATGTTCAATAAGCTCAAAACTTGCTCTTTTATCTTTACATCTAAAAGAACGGTCAAGCAATTCGATCAGCATGACTTTATTTTCAGGATTATTAAGAAGCTTTTGCATTTTAGCATGGAATTCTTTTTCAGAATTTGAAATGTTTGCTTCTATTTTTCCTTGTAATTCTTCAGCTAAAGCTAAGGACTTTTGTATCATTTTTACATCTCCTAAGGATAAAATAGTATTCTAAATGAAAATGATATTACAGATAAAATAAAAATGATATTTTAAATTTTAAAAAATGTATAAAAAAAGATTAAAAAAAGTTTTTATGAGTATATAAGTAACAAAAATTAAGAAAATATAAATCTATCATCTTGTTTAGCTACTGCTTTGGCAACAATTTTGGCTTTAATATTTTCATCTTCTAAAGCCTTAAGACATTCTAAAGCCTTTTTCTCTTCTATAGAAATTAAAAGCCCTCCTGAAGTTTGAGGATCACAAAGCAGTAAATCTTCCTCATTTAAACCAGGGTAAAACTCTTGAATGAAATCTAAATTTTTATAAGCTCCACCAGGAATCAAACCCATATCAAAATATTCTTTTACGCCCTCTAAATAAGGAAGTTTATCTTTAAAAATCATAAATGAAATGCTATCATTTAACATTTCTCTTAAATGTCCTAAGAAACCAAAGCCCGTAACATCACTCATCGCATTAACCCCAAAACGAAGTGCAATTTGGCTGGATTTATAATTTAAACCCATCATGCTTTCAAGCATACGATCTAAATGTTTTTCTTCTAACATTTGAGCTTTTAAAGCTGTACTTAAAATACCCGTCCCTAGAGGCTTGGTTAAAAGAATCAAATCCCCTTCTTTAGCGGTATTATTAGCAATAAATTTTTTAGGGTGTACCTTTCCTGTTACACTAAGTCCAAAGAAAAGCTCACCACTTTCTATAGTATGTCCACCCACGATAATGCCACCACATTCTTGAACCTTGTCATTTGCACCTTGTAATAATTCTTGCAAGACATTTAATTCATGATGGCAAGTATCAAAACCCACTATATTTAAAGCATTAATCACCTCTGCACCCATAGCAAACACATCACTTAAGGCATTGGCTGCAGCAATAGCACCAAAATGATAAGCACTATCTACTATAGGTGTGATGAAATCAAGCGTTTGCACTAAGGCTAATTCAGGACTAATTTGAAAAACACTTGCGTCTTCATTATTGCCGATATCACTGAGTAAAGCTGGGCTTGTTTGCATGAAATTTAAAATTGTTTTAAGACCACCCGGGCTTAATTTCGCTGCTCAGCCTGCTGCTTTAACAAAATGCGTTAAATTTTGATTTTTATATTGCAGTGTTTTTCCTTATAGAGTAATGATTTTTGCTTTACCACAAAGCTCATTTAAAATCTCATAAGCATTGCCAATGCTTCCTATCTTAAGCTCCTTGCTCTTTCCAAAAAATTCTAAACAAGCTCCACAGCTTATAATCTCAACACCTAATTTTTCAAGTTCTTTCATTGCTAAATGTGCTTTATGATTTTCATCAACATTGATTAAAACACTTTCATTTACGCAAAGAATTTTACTTGGAGCATGATCTAAATTTTTTAAGGTACTTAAAAATCCTACAAGTAAATTTTGTCCCAATTCACCCTCACCCACTTTGTCGGCTTTTAAAAATAAAACATTATAATCGTGAATATTTACTTCACTAGAATCAAAATTCTTTTTTTGTACTTTGATGCAAAACTCTTGTGCATTTTCATCTACAACAGGGGTTAAATTTAAAGAGTTAAGAAATTTTACAACATTATTTTTTGAAATAATAGAATTTAAAACAATTTCTAAAATTTCATTTTCTTGAAGTTTTTCAAGAGCGTTTTTTGTTTCAACTATAGGCTGAGGACAAGATAGATTCCGACAATCAATTTTCATTATTTTTCCTTGATATTAGCTTTGAAAAATAATATTATTTTATTACTTGTTTTGTGTTTAAAAATTTTAAATAATATAGAAAAAATTTAAAAGCTCAAAAATGAGCTTTTTTAAAATCTTTTTTTATTCACATCTTCAAGAATTGCCGCAGCAATTTGATTGACTTCATTTGTTATATTATTGGTGACATTTGCAACTTCGACATTTTCCTTAGTTACAGTTTCAAGTTGTGCTATAGCATCGTTAATCTGTGTGATTCCTGCTGTTTGTTCTTTTACAGATTCTGCTACTTCATTTACGCTTTGAACAAGTATATTAATATTTGCCTCGATTTCAGATAAGGATTTTCCTGTTCTTTCCGCAAGCTGTCTTACCTCATCTGCAACAACTGCAAAACCACGCCCATGTTCTCCAGCACGTGCAGCTTCAATAGCTGCATTTAAAGCAAGAAGATTCGTTTGCTCAGCGATATCTTTAATCACATTGACAATATTTTTTATATCATCAGCTTGTGAAGCAACCTCAACTGTTTTTCCACTTACATTTTGCATAGAAGAATTAATCTCCTCTACGGCTGCAGCCGATTGTTCTAAAGAACTCGCTTGTGCATTAGAGCCATCAGCAAGTTTTTGCATAGAATTTTTTAACTCTTCTGACTGATTGGCTAAATCTTTAGCAAAATTTGAAGAAGCTACAAGCATCTTTTTAATTTCTTTGCCTAAAATATTAGTTGTAATCTCAACTTCACCTTTAGCATTAAATACTTCTGTACTAAAATCAAGAGCCTTATAACTATCAAAAACTCTATTAATTTCATTCATATTAGAACCAATTTTACTTTGTAAAACATCAAGCATCCTATTAAGAACATTTTTAAGTTCTACTAATTGAGGATTTATAGGATTTTTAGTAATTCTTGCAGTTAAATTACCCTTTTCGATTTCTCTAGCAGTTTGCACCGATTCATCTACAGCATTTTGATCTTGTTCTAAAGATATTTGAATCTTTTCAATATTTTCATTTATGATTCTTCCCATTGCTCCTAACTCATCATTAGCACGAATTTCAATAGCCTTAGGTTCAATTTTTTCATGATTTAAAAAACGGAAAAATGATTCTAAAGAACTAAGAATCACAGGCAATCTAGATGCGACAATTTTTCTTACGCAATAATAAACCACTCCTAAAACAACAAAAATAAAAATAAAAGATGCACCAAGAATAATTAATTGTAATTTTTTTAAGGGTTTAAATACTGAATATTTAGGAGCAGTTACCAAAACTGCCCAAGAACTATCTTGCACTTTAAAACTATTAATCGCAGCATAAGAATCATCACCATCAGAAGCTATATAGTCAAAAACTCCATTTTTTCCTTCACTTATGGCCTTATAAGTTTCTTGTGCACCTTTATTAGGATTGACATCTTTTAAATTTTTTAAAACTAGATTTTTATTTGGATGTATCGCCATAAAACCATCTGAATTTAAAAGAACTCTTAATTCACCATCATATTTTTGACCTTTAGGGTCTAAAAGATAAGTAGCAATATCTGAAAAATCTAAAGTCATGCCTATGACACCTACAACTTGATTTTTTCGATCAAAAATAGGCATAGCAACATTTACAGCATTAAAATCTTGACCTTCTAAATTCATCTTAATAGGACGGCCTATATATACTTTATTTTCCCCATATTTTGCTTTTTTTAATATATCTTGCACAACTTGCAGATTAGCTATTTCATCACTAGCTTGTATTGCTTTTATTCCGCCTTTATTATCCTTTTCTTCATCAGCGTAAAGCATAACAAATTTTCCACTTTGAGTATTAAAAAATTTACTCTCTTCTTTAAAGTATTCTGGCGGATCAATAAGATACAAATAAGTAAAATTAGAATAAGCACTATTATCAAAAGTATTGGTTATAATATTTGTTATATTGTCTATATCTAAATCTTCTTTAGAGGTTGATCTAAACATTTCTGTTAAAGTACCTGAAATACTTTTATTTAAAGCGATCATTTCCCCAAAAATTCCTTGAGTTTGAGTAGCATATTCTTTCGTGATAGAAGCAAGAATATCTTCTGTATTTTTGGTAATATTTTGACTTACTTGTTTTGTGATTAATGAAATTAAAATAACAAGTCCAATAACAACAACAGCTGCCACAGAAAAAATAAGTTTTAAACCTATATTTAAAGATTTAAACATCTTATAACTCCTAAAAAATAAAAAATTTAGATTCTAATTTTAACATATTTTTAAAAAAATAATATTAATTAATTAATTATAAAAAATTATGTATTAGTATTTTTTGATAGAAGATTTATTTTTTTCCTTTTAAAAACAATTCTTTAAAGCGTTTATTAGCGTATTCTTCTATGTCTTTTTGCAAAATAGAGTAATTTTCCATCAATTCCATAGCTCTAGGAGTAAGTTTTGTTCCTGATTCTTTAGAGCGTCCTTGTCTTGTGCTAACTAAAATTTCTTGAGAATTTTTTTGTAAGGTTTGTAAATGCATCCAAGCTTTTTTATAATTAATCCCCATAAGTTTAGAAGCATGTAATAAACTACCTGTTTGTCCGATAAGTTCTAAAAGTTCTGTTTTTCCTCGACCAAAAAGCAAATCTCCATCCGCATTTTCAATCCAAGTTTTTGTTCTTACTATAAATTGCTTACCTTTTTTTTCTTTAAAACAACCAAGTTGACAATACTTTACATCAACCTTATAAGTTTTTAAAGCTGAACGCATACTTTTAAGTCCACAACCTTCTTTAGCAATATCTCTTGCATCTTTACAAAAAATTCTACGCTTTTCATCTAAACTAGGTTCTATTTTTTTAAGCACTTCAATCTTTGCTTTTTCAAAATCTAAATGTCCAAATTGCCCCAACTCGCAATTATCAATTCTCATGTGATTTTCATCGGCTAATTGTCCGATTTTTTCTATATTTATATTAAATTTCTTTGCAATTTTAAAAGCCGTACCACAATCTAATTTTTCATTGCTATTTAACAATTCTCTCATGTATGAGATGATTTCTTTTTCTTGATTTTTATCCATGAATTCTAAATTCTCCACTATAAATATTGATCTTATTTTCTCTAGCAAAACCACAAAGCGTTAAATCAAATTTTCTTGCTATCATAACCCCTAAACAAGTAGGAGCCGTGCGTGAAACAAGCACTGGAATTTTATGCATAACTGCTTTAGCTACCATTTCAGAACTTAGCCTTCCACTAACCATTAAAAAACATTGACTTAAATCAACCCCAGCTAAACGTGCTTTTCCTAAAGCTTTATCTATGGTATTATGTTGGGCTATATCTTCGCCTATAAAAAAAGTTTTCTCATCTACAAAAAGCTTAGCCGTATGCACACAGCCTGTTTTCTCGTAAAGCTCGCATTGAGTATAAAAAGTACTCATTTGTTTTAAAATTTCATCTTTGCTAAATTTTGCATCAGAACTAATTTTACTCGCTTCAATAGCTTCTGGATCGATATTGGCAGTATGTGCTCTACCGCAACCACTTATAACTACACCTTCAGCATTAAGCTTTGCTAAATTTTCTTTATCAATCTTTGCTTTAATATGCACACTCATACCATCATCTTTTGTTTCTATGCTTTCTATATCAGACACCTTAGCAATGATATTTTCACTCATCAAATACCCCACCGCCAAAGCTTGCTCATCTACAGGAGTTGCCATTAAAGCGCCTACTTTTTCATCATTGATAAAAATTTCAAGCTTGATTTCACGCACTAAAGTATCATCACAAGTAAATAAATCTTTGCCTTTATATTTTAAAATTTGAGTTGTAAATAAGGGTTCCATCATCTTCTCTTTAATATAAATTAAAATTATAAAAGTATTATATCAAAAAAATATAATTATAAGCAATATATGAAAAAATAGGCATTTCATTTTATGCATTTTTGATAATTAAAAGTATTTTTTATAAAATTTAGACTTAAAAAAATTTGTGAAAATCTCCCAAAAAATTTTTAAGAGATTTTCATAGAATAAAATTTTAAATTTTTACATTAGGATCATAAGAAAAACTAGGTTCAATTTGCTTTTTATTGCTTAATTCTTTATACCAATAGCTATGTAAAATATAAACCTCTTCTTCTTCTTTATATCCACTTACCATAGAATGAATACTTCCTTTAATAGCAAATACAGCCATATAAATGTGAATTCCAAAGAATACCGCACAAATGATTCCCAAGAAATTATGAATAATAGCTGAAAGTCTTAAAAGCTCAATTTGTGTTAAACCAAAAAGGCCTTGAATGGCAGTAGAATTAAAATCAAGAAAATACATAAATCCACCTGTAATTATCATCAAAAATCCACCAAATACAGCTATATAATACCAAGATTTTTGCCCAAAATTAAACTTACCTGCAGGTACAGGGCGTTTTACTTTGCTTAAATAACCACCTACTATCATCATCCATCTGATATCATAACTTGCAGGAAGCATTCTTTTAATCCACCATAAAAACATAGGGATTATAGAGATGATAAATAAAACCGTTGCAAAAGCATGTAAATTTTTACAAACCCTTACAAAAAGTCCGCCTCCAAAAGTCGCCCCAAACATCATCACAAAACCCGTAGGCACTAAAATCACCCAAGAAATTGCCGCGATAAAATGAAAAAGTCTTTCAAATAATGTAAAAGCATAAATTTTCTTTCCATCGTGTGAAAATTGCTTAGGTCCTATAACCATATAATGCAAAGCAAATGCAGATAATACCGCAATAACAGCGATTAAAGCTATAGTAGCTATATATTCACCTTGCAAAGTTGTCCAAAGTTTGCCAAAAGTATCATAATTTGGGATATTTGTAATACGATGAAAATCCCAAATTTGAGTATCTTGTCCCATTCTCTCACTACCATAAGCAAATAAACTCACTACGCTTAATAAAAGCGTTACAAATACTTTTCTCATAAGCGTTCCTTTCCTATGTAAGCAATTTTCCATTCTATGCTTTGTGAAGGATTAGCAATTCCATAACCCCTACTTTGCAATCTACTATGATAAATTTCTTCTATCTTAGAGCTTTCACCTACTAAAAGTGCTTTTGTTGAACACATAGCTGCACATACAGGTACTTTTCCTTCAGCGATACGATTTTGCCCATAAAGCTCTCTTTCTTTTTCTGAATTTGTACTTTCAGGTCCACCTGCACACATCGTACATTTATCCATAATGCCTTTGTTACCAAATACGCTATCTTTTGGAAATTGTGGAGCACCAAAAGGACAAGCGTAAAGACAATAACCACAACCTATACAAATTTCTTTATCATGTAAAACAATACCATCTGCACGGATATAAAAACAATCCACAGGGCAAACTATAGCACAAGGTGCATCATCACAATGCATACAAGAAATCGAAGTAGAAACTTCTTTTCCTTGTACTCCTTCATTAAGGGTGATGACACGACGACGACGGATATTAATAGGAAGTTCATGTGCTTCATCACAAGCTACCGAACATCCATTACAATCGATACAACGCTCATTGTCACAAAAGAATTTCAAGCGTTCTTTTTCTAAATTTGCAAAATTTACCTTACTCATCTTTTACACCCCATCTTTTGAGATACGGCATAAGCCGCCCTTGGTTTCAGGAATTTGACACATAATGTCATAACCATAATTTGTAACCGTATTTGCACTTTCTCCACTTGCATAAGGTTTAGTTCCTTCAGGGAAATTGTGTGTTAAATCCACACCTTGCATCACACCTGTAAAATGGAAAGGTAAGAAAATCATATCTTTTGCTACACCTGGATTGAGCTTGACTCTCACATGAATTTTAGTTCCTTCTGGAGAATGCACCCAAATCATATCCCCTGCTTTAATTTTTTGCTCACTTGCAAGCTCAGGATTTATCTCACAAAACATCTCAGGTGTCAAGCGAGTAAGATACATTGAAGCTCTATTTTCCATACCCGCACCATTTAAATTTACAAGTCTTGCTGTGACTAGGTTGAGTGGGAATTCTTTTGAATAATCCTTAGCCTTTTGCACAGAAACAAATTTTGTATCCACACGATAAAGCGCTTTTTGATCCTCAAAACTAGGATATTTTTGCACCAAATCATTTCTTGGAGAATGAAGCGGCTCGCGGTGAAGTGGAATTTGATCTTTAAATGTCCAAACCACAGCCCTAGCTTTAGCATTTCCATAAGGCACTATACCTTTTTCTATACATTTAGTCGCTATGATATTACTATCATCATAAGACCAAATTGCACCCATTTTTTCTTTTTCTTGGGCACTTAAAGTAATACCTAAAACTTTTTCTATATTATCTTTAGTAATTTGTGGATAGCCTGTATCTATAGGTGAATTTATCGGAGCATTTTTAGCCAATAAATTTTCACCCTCATACTCAAGTCCGAAATTATTTCTAAATCCCATACCACCTTTTGCTACTTCGATATCGGTATTATAAAGCACAGGAGATCCTGGATGTTTATCACTCCAACAAGGCCAAGGAAGTCCGTAGTATTCACCCGCTAATTCGTCTTTGCCTTCTAAAGTCACCTCATCAAATTTATCCCAATTTAAAGTATGTTTTTTAAGTCTTTCAGGGCTCCAACCATTAAGTCCTATACTTCTAACTGCACTTGCAATTTCTCTAGTAGCATTTTCAGGCCAAACAATCTTGCCATTTTCATCGCGTAAGGTTTTAGTAAAGTCTTCATAAAAACCTAATTTTTTGGCAAGCTCAAATAAAATTTCTTGATCTTCTTTGCTTTCATAAAGTGGATCTATAACCTTAAATCTCCATTGTCCGCTACGATTTGTAGCTGTTACGCTTCCACTTGTTTCAAACTGCGTTGCAGCAGGTAAAAGATAAATTCCATCTTTTCTTTCTGCAATAATTCCTGCTTCATTGACAAAAGGATCAGCTAAAACCAAAAGTTCTAAAGCTTCCAAACCTTCTTTAACTTTAGCTTGCTGTGCAGTCGAAGTGATACCATTTCCCATTACCACCAAAGCTTTCAAAGACGTTCCTGCATTATCCACTTTATCATTTCCATCTTTGCCATTTAAGGCTGCAGCCCACCATCTAGCAAGTGAAAGTCCAGTTTTATGCATCCAATCTTTACTTACAAAATTTCCTAAAAGCCACTCATAATCAACGCCCCAAATCTTAGCATAATATCTCCAAGTCGCTTCATTTAAAGGATAATAGCCTGGTAAATTTTCACTCAAACACGCCATATCTGAAGCACCTTGCACATTATCGTGTCCGCGTAAAATATTTACCCCGCCGCCGAATTTACCTATATTTCCTAAAACCATTTGTACTATAGGTGCTAAACGCGTATTTGAAGTTCCTACGGTGTGCTGTGTTAAGCCCATAGCCCAAATCAATGTAGTTGGTTTATTTTTAGCTACTTCATGAGTGATTTGAATGAGGAGTTCTTTAGAAATTCCTGTTACATTTTCTACTTCTTCAGCAGTCCATTTTGCAGCTTCTTCACGAATTTTATCGATACCAAAAACTCTTTCATCAAGGTATTTTGTATCTTCTAAACCTTCATCAAAAATGATTTTTAACATTCCATACATGAAAGCAATATCAGTACCTGGACGAATTCTTGCATAAATATCTGCTTTTGCTGCACTCTTTGTAAATCTAGGATCTACAACGATAAGCTTAGCACCTTTTTCTTTTGCTTTTAAGAAGTGTCTAAAACCTACAGGGTGATTTACTGCTGGATTTGCTCCAATAATAATAATACATTTACTTCTTTGAATATCTCCAAGATGGTTTGTCATAGCGCCATAACCAAATGTATTCGCCACACCGGCGACTGTTGCGCTGTGTCAAATTCTAGCTTGATGATCTACATTATTGGTTCCAAAAAATGCTGCGAATTTTCTTATATAATAAGCTTGTTCATTGTTTAGTTTTGCAGAACCTAAAAACATAACGCTTTCTGGATTTTCTTTACGATAAGCTGCTAATTTTTCTCCGATCTCACTTAAAGCTTGCTCATAACTTATGCGTTTCCATTCTCCATTTTCTTTTTTCATAGGGTATTTTAAACGCACATGAGAACGCACCATATCGATCATATCAGAGCCCTTACAGCAATGGCCTCCCGAGCTAACAGGGTGATCTTGTGCGATTTCTTGGCGCAACCACACTCCGTTTTGAACTTCTGCAATAATTCCGCAGCCTACAGAACATGCGGTACATACACTCTTAATCTTTTGACTTCCTTCATAAGCTTCTTTTAATTCATCCGCATTTGCTTCTCTTAAAGTTTCGCTTCTAGCTAGCAACGGACTTGCCAAACTTGAAAGCGCGGCCATTTTAAGAAAAGAACGGCGATTAAGCTTGATAGTTTCATTCATACTTGACATTATTCAGCCCTCATATAATATTTTTCCCAATTAGCACTTCTTTGATAAAGCACTTCCTTCTTTTTGCTTTTGCCTCTAACAAGATCCTTTCTTTCTTCATCTTGCCCAAAAGCTACACTTGCACCGCCTAAAAGACTTGCAGTACCCAAAGCAATAGCAGATTTTTTAAGAAATTCCCTGCGATTTTTCACGAGATCTCCTTTGTTTATTTGCTTCTCTTCTTAAAAATTCAGAACGAGATAAATCATTTTGAACTTTCTTAGAAGGTTTTATAGTAGGTTTTTCAAGTTCAAAACAATATCTTTCAAATTCTATAAACTGCGCAGCAATATTTGCTATTTCTTTATAAAGCTTCGCTTTTGAATTTGAAAAAATAAGCATTAAAAATTCATCAATGCTTTGATTGATGACTTTTTCAAACAATGCCTTAGCAAGTTCATCTTCCTTATTTTTTAGAAATTCACTCATTAAAACAAAACAAAATCCTACACTATCTTCAGCTTCTTTAAAAATTTTTTCATTGCGGCGGATTGTGCTTTTAGCTAAAATCTGCCTTACATTAAGCAATGCTTTTGAATTTTCAAAGCCTTCTTCTATGTAAGAAAAAGTCATAGGAATAGTGTTTTTAAGTGCTAAAAAAAGCTCATCGTATTCTTTATAAAATGCTTGAAGATCTTGTGCATCTTGTAAATTACGAAGTAAAATTTCAAAGCTTGTTCTTAAACTTTCATCAAATAAACCCTCTTGCATAGCTTCTAAATAAGCTTTTAAGTTACACAATCTATTTTCAGAAAATGAAAAAACGAAAAGTTCTCCTAAGCACTGATAATAAAGACTTCTAGCTAATCTTAGTTTTTCTAAATCCATTTTTAACTCATTCAAATTTTTGAAGATTTGCCGTTAAATAATTTGCAAAATAATATTATGCAAATTACACCTAATTTTCCTTCTTAATCCTTATTTTTGACTGATTTATCTTAATATGATTTGTTTTAAAATAAACTGAAATTTTCTTAAAAATCTGCCTAATCTGAAAAAATAGAATTTAGCTTTAAAAGCCTATAAAATAGTATCTTAATGAGGTTTTTTAAAAAAAGTTGCATAAAATATTTAAACCTAAAAAACAAAACTTTCATTTTGTCATTTAAAAAATATTTTATGCTAAAAAGAAATAATAAAATTATTCTTCCAAAAAATTTTAATTTCTTAGAGCGTAATCCTTGTAAGAAAATTCTCTTACCATTTCAAGCTCATTTTTGGAATTTAAAAGCATTAAATTTGGAAGTCTTATGCCATTAAAAGTTGTATTTTTCACTATAGAATAATGAATTTGATCTAAAAATACCACCCTATCTCCGCGTTTTAATTCTTCTTTAAAAGCGTACTCTCCCATCACATCTCCAGCTAAACAAGTATTTCCTGTGAGTAAATAGGCAAATTCATTTTCTTTGAAATCCGAAATTTTTTCATTTTCTCTTGTTGCTAAAATTCTAGCATTTAAAACCTCGCTCGTATAAGGCATGATGATAGTATCTGGCATATGAGCTTCACTTGAAGTGTCTAAAATAGCAATTCTTTTCTCATTTTCAACTATATCCACTACACTTGCTACCAAAACCCCACTTTGCCAACCCACAGCTTCTCCTGGCTCAAGATAAACTTGCACGCCATATTTATCACTAAAATTCTTACAAAGAGTGATGATTTTTCGGATATCATAGCCCTGTTTTGTGATATGATGACCTCCGCCAAAATTGACCCATTTCATCTGTTTGATCCATTTGCCAAATTTCTCTTCAAAAACCTTTAAAACAGCTTCTAAAGCATCTGCACTCTCTTCACAAAGTGCATGAAAATGAAGTCCTTCTACTCCGCTTAAATCAAAATTTTCTAAATCCTTGCTCAAAATCCCTAGTCTAGAGTATTTCCCGCAAGGATTATAAAGCTCTTTAGGAGCAAAAGAAAATTCTAAATTGCAACGAAGTCCTAAGGAGTTATTAGCACACAAGGATTTAAATTTATCAAATTGATACAAAGAATTAAAAACAATATGATGAGACAAATGGGCAATCTCACTCATTTCGTCTTCTTTAAAGGCAGGCGAATAAGTATGAATTTCTTTATCCATATATTCTTTAGCAAATTTTGCTTCCCAAAGCCCGCTACAAGTACAGCCTTTAAGATACTCACCTACAACCTTCATCGCTCCTGAAAAAGCAAAACCTTTTAGAGCTAAAAGCACTTTGGCTCCGCTTTTTTCACCAACATTTGCTAAAATTTCACAATTTCTTCTTAATTTATCTTCCTCCAAAATATAAGCTGGAGTTTGAAATTTGGTATTTATCATATTCTTCCTTTTTTAAGCAAAAAATCATAACAAAATTAAGCCAAATTTTCAAAATAAATATTTACTAAAATTAAAAAAATAATGATTATAATACAACAAAGATTAAAACAAGGGAAGAATTAATGAATAGAAGAAATTTCTTAAAATTTAATACACTCACTCTAGCAAGTATAAGCATGGCTTATGCTAGCCCTATGCATGATATGCATTCTATGCACAAAAATCATTCTATAAATCATCATTTAGATGCTTCTTTTATAAATTTTGCTCCAAAAAATTTAAAGCTTTTAGATCCAAAACAATTCCCTCAAGGGGAAATTTTAAAAGCCTTACCTTTACTCAAAAATGAAAGTAAAGAAAAAAATATTTTTCGTGCTACCCTAGAAATCAAAGAAAATCACATAGAGCTCATCAAAGGTAAAAAAACTCTATTTTACACTTACAATGGCTTAATACCGGCTCCAAAAATAGAAGTTTTTGAAGGAGATAAACTTGAAATTTTAGTCAAAAATAAACTCAAAGAAGCTACAACTATACATTGGCATGGCGTTCCTGTACCACCTGATCAAGATGGAAGCCCACATGATCCTATCTTAGCAGGAGAGGAGAGAATATATCGATTTGAAATTCCTCAAGATAGCGCAGGGACTTATTGGTATCATCCACACCCACATTTCACTACTTCTAAGCAAGTTTTTATGGGATTGGCTGGAGCTTTTGTGATTAAGGCGAAAAAAGATGCTTTAAGTCATTTAAAAGAAAGAGATTTGATGATTAGTGATTTGCGCCTTGATGAAAATGCTCAAATTCCAAACAACAACCTAAATGATTGGCTTAATGGTAGAGAGGGTGAGTTTGTACTCATCAATGGACAATTTAAACCTAAAATCAAACTCGCTACCAATGAACGCATACGCATTTACAATGCTACTGCGGCAAGATATTTAAATTTACGCATACAAGGAGCTAAATTTATACTTGTTGGTACCGATGGAGGACTTATAGAAAAACCTATTTTTAAAGAGGAACTTTTCTTAAGTCCTGCTTCTCGCGTGGAAATTTTAATTGATGCTCCAAAAGATGGAGAATTTGTATTAGAAAGCACTTATTATGATAGAGATAAAATGATGGTAAAAGAGGAACCTAATACCCTATTTTTAGCTAATATTAGTCTAAAAAAAGAAAATGTAGAACTTCCAAAAAATTTAAAAAATTTCAAACCTTCAGAAGAACCTAAGGAATTTAAAGAAATAATCATGAGTGAAGATCACATGCAAATGCATGGTATGATGGGAAAAAGTGAAAGCGAATTAAAAATCGCTCTTGCGTCTATGTTTTTAATCAATGGCAAAAGCTATGATTTAAAACGCATTGATTTAAGCTCCAAGCTTGGAGTAGTTGAAGACTGGATAGTGATAAACAAATCTCACATGGATCATCCTTTCCACATACATGGTACACAATTTGAACTCATCTCATCAAAACTCAATGGCAAAGTTCAAAAAGCCGAATTTAGAGCCTTAAGAGATACTATAAATGTGCGTCCTAATGAAGAGTTAAGACTTAGAATGAAACAAGATTTTAAAGGACTTAGAATGTATCATTGCCATATTTTAGAACATGAAGATTTGGGAATGATGGGAAATTTAGAAGTAAAGGAATAAAATGGTAAAAGTGGAATTTTTAGGCCCTATAAATAAAGAAAATTTAGAACTTGAAGTAAAAAATTTAAAAGAATTAAAAGAAATTTTACAAGAAGATGAAAGCTTAAAAGAATGGCTAGAACTTTGTGCCATATCTTTAAACGATGAAATCGTATTTGATGAAAATACTAGCTTAAAAGATGGTGATAAAATCGCACTTTTGCCACCAGTTTGTGGGGGTTAAATGAGTGAATTTGTATTGACAAATAATGCCTTGGATATTCCGCAAATTTATGCAAAATGGTATGAATTTGCTAAGGATAAAAATTGTGGTGCTTTGCTGACTTTTTGTGGTATAGTGCGCGAAGAAGAAGGCATTGAAGCACTTAGCTTTGATATTTATGAGCCGCTTTTAAAAAAATGGTTTGATGAATGGCAAAAAAGAGTTAAAGAAGAAGGTGTGATCTTGCTTTTTGCACATTCAATCGGAGATGTAAAAACACATGAAAGCTCTTATTTAGCAGGAGTTTTAAGCAAACAAAGAAAATTAGGGCTTAAACTTCTTAATGAATTTGTTGAAGATTTTAAAGCAAGTGCACCCATTTGGAAGTATGATGTAATAAACAAAGAAAGAATTTATGCCAAAGAAAGATCAAGCAAACTTTGTGGAGCGGGTCTTTTAAAATCATAGTTTAATCTTTTAAAAAATCAATCTTGATAAATTAAGGAATTAAAATGCTAATGTCTTATGAAGAAAGTCTAAAAATTTTACATTCTCATATCAAACCTTTTGCAAGGGTTGAAAAAATAGCTCTTACCGAGTGTTTGGGGCGAATTTTAGCTCAAGATATAAAAGCGAGTAAAAATCAGCCTGAATTTCCAACCTCGGCTATGGATGGTTATGCGATCAAATTTGAAGATCAAGATAAGCCTTTAAAAATTTTAGGCCTCACACCTGCGGGCACTATGCCACAATTTAGCGTGCAAAATGGTACTTGTGTAAAAACCTTTACAGGCTCACTCATGAGCGAAGGAAGCGATACTTTAGTCCCTGTTGAAAATATACGCATAGAAAATGATACTCTTTTTATAGAAAAAAAAGTTCCTCAAGCTTTTGCCGTGCGTGCGGTAGGAGAAAACTATAAAAAAGATGAAATTTTACTCAAAAAAGGCACAAGGTTAAATTATAGCGAGATAGCTCTTTTAGCTGAACTTGGATTTTTTCACATTAGTGTGTTTATAAAGCCTATTGTAGGGGTTTTAAGTAGTGGAAGTGAGATCAAAGATCTAGGAGAAGCCTTAGAAAATCCCGCTCAAATCCGCTCTTCAAATCATATCGCCATAGCTAATTTAGCTAAAAATTTAAATTGCGATACAAGGGTTTTTCCTCTTTTAAAAGATGATGAAAAAGCCACTTTTTCTACACTTGAAAGTGCTTTACAAAGTTGTGATATTTTGATTACAACGGGCGGGGTTTCTATGGGAGATTTTGACTTTTTAAAAAAAGCCGTCAAAGAATACGAAATCATCATCGATAAAGCCGACATAAAACCAGGCAGACATATCAAAATAGCCAAGGCTAATGAAAAATTCATCATCGCCTTACCAGGTTTTCCTTACTCGGCTATGGTAATGTTTAATCTTTACGCAAGAGAGATTTTAAACTCTTGGTTACTTCAGCCTAAAGACTATATTTGCAAAGCCTTTTTACAAGGAAGCTACAAGAAAAAAACACCTTATTTGGAATTTGTCGCTTGTAATGTGGAATTTAAAAATGGACGCATTTTAGCTAATCTTGAAGGTAAAAAAGAAGGCTCTAGTGCGATTATAAACAATCTTAACAATAAAGCCGCTCTTATGGTGGTGCCAAAAGAATGTGAAATTTTAGAAAATGAAAGCTTGGTGGATATTATCTTTATGCCTTGAAATTTGTCAAAAAGGTTTAAATCGCCTTTTTGACTTCTTTTTGCCCTTTTAAACTAAGCCAAACAATTAAAAATGAAATGAAATAAGCAGGCGTAAATGGAATACAGATATAAAATATATTATCTCCACTATCATTTCTTGTAATCTTATACTATCTAATAGCCGAATAAAAGCAAAAAATAACTTACTTACAATTTCACCACAAACAAAAAATGCGAAAACAAGATAGAAAAGTTTTTCTTTTGTAGCTTGAACTAAAGTTTTAAAGAAGAAAAAGGCGATGATAATATAGGCTACACTTATAATTTTATCCAAAATAAAATTTTCAATAAAAACATCTTCACTCATTATTAATTTTAAAATAAAGCGTAAATTCCATCCAAGAACAAACAAAACCTGCCATATAAGAAAATAAATAAACATTTTATAGGTTTTTAGCTTTTTACAAAATAAAAATACACTTAATAAAGCTAAAAATGTTGCTATATAAAATAAAACATATCGAATAAAAAAAGATTGTGTATTAACCTACCATAGGTCTCAAAATCAAAAAATTCTCTCCGTATGGATTGAAATGTAATTATTTGAGTAAATTTTAAACCAATAAAAACAAAAAACAAAACCAAAGACAAAACCATTGTAATTTTAATCCATTTTAAATCAAAATCGAAAATAACTTTTTGTGTTGGGATTGTAAATTTTTCTTTATTTGAAATTTCTTGCTTATCAAATTCTTTAAATTCAACCCACGCTAAAATCCAAAAAACCAAACTTGCTAGCAAAAACACCAAACCTATACCGATAATCAAAGTAAGAAGCCCTAAATAATAGGTATTAAAAGCATAAATGAAATACTTTTGCTTTGTTACTCTAGCAATTTCATAGTAAAAAGCTTTCAAAAAAGGAAAAATCAAAGCCAAAGTTGGGATATATAATATTAAAAAAAACAGTAATGGCTAAAAAGGTATTATCCCCATCAAAATAAATCCGGCTGTAACTGAGTACGAGGTTCTAAAATCACAAATAAAGAACTTGTGCTAATAAGAATGCCAAAAAATCCAATCCCTGCAGCAATAAAGAGATTTTTAAATAAATTTTTAGCACTGCCATAGATTTTTAAATCATAAAGCAAGATAAAAAACAAAATCCAACTCGCAAGAGCAAATAAAAATCCAAGATAAGGAATGATACCTAAAAATCCACAAACAATACTTGCTATAGCTTTAAAGCGAATTTCTTTTATCTTTTTTTGAAGTAAAATTTCATGTAAATTTTGCATTGAAATTCCTTAAAAATTAAAAAGGATATTTTACTGAATTTTGTATAAAATACAATCATTATATATAAAATATTTTCAACTTAAGCTATTTTGAGATTATTTTAATCATAACAAAATCTCTTACGATCTTCACACTGATGCTCTTATAAAATCTTATATATCAAACTTATCAAGATGCCTTTTGAAAATATTTATAATGAAAATATGAAAAATAACTTTAATATAAGTTTATTTTTGTAACAATATTAATTAAATACTAAATATATAAAAAATAATCATGAAATTTAAATATTAATTATAGGAGAAAACATGCCAATTTTTATGATATGTTCTACACTTTTAGCGGTAATTGTCGTTGCTTATTATATACTTAAAAAATACAATCCTATTTTTGTATTTTTTCTTTCAGGTATTATCTTGCTTATTTTTGCTTTTTACATCACAGGAACACCTATACCAAAAGCCCCGAGCAGAGAACATGCAAGCTTTTTGAATGTTTTACTTGATAGCTATGCTTTTATCACAGCGACTTTTAAAAGTCAGCTTTCTGGAGTAGGACTTATTATCATGAGTGTGGCAGGTTTTGCTGCTTATATGAAACATATCAATGCTTCGGCTAAACTCGCTTTTTTAGCAAACAAACCTTTAGGAAAAATCAAAAATAAATATTTGATTTTAAGCGGAACTTTTATCGTTGGAATGGCCTTAAAAATTGTTATTTCTAGCTATGCTGGACTTCTTTTGCTTTTATTAGCATGTATTTATCCTGTTTTAATCTCACTTAAAATCCGTCCTATTACAGCTGTATGTGTGCTTTCTTTGATTGCGCTTGATTATGGTCCAAAAGATGGAAATTCAATCAATATGGCAGATATGGTAGGACAAAGCGATAATGTCATGGGGCTTTTTTTAAATTATCAAATTTATAGCGTGATTGCTTATGTGATGGTTATTGCTATCTTAATACCTTTTTACTTTGCTTGGGTTGATAAAAGAGATAAAGAAAAAGGTGTTTTAAATGATAAAGTTGAAATTCCACCAATCATTGATCCTAAATGTCCTACTTTTTATATACTCTTTCCTTGGCTGCCTGTCGTATTTTTATTTATAGCATATTTTTTTACTATCAAGCTTGATGTTGTAACAGCAAATTTTTTAAGCATTTCTTTAGTTTTTCTTGTTGAATTTGCAAGACACAGAAATGCTAGAAAATTAGGCGAAGATATGATGGTGATTTTAAAAGCTATGGCTGAAATTTTTATCTCAGTCGTAAGCATAATCATCGCCGCTGGAGTATTTGCTGAAGGCATTAAAGCACTTGGTGGAGTTAATATCCTTGCTAACGCGGTTTCAAATCTTGGAACAGGAAATTTTGCATGGTTTGGCATACTTTTAAGCATCACTGTTTTAAGCTTTTTAGTTTATTTTGCTACAGTGATTATGGGAAGTGGGATTGCTGCTTTTAATGCTTTTGGGAAATTAGCTCCTGATATAGCTACAAAATTAGGCGTTGCCCCTATCACTTTTGTTTTACCTATAGAAATTGCATCTTGTTTAGGTCGTGCAGCTTCACCAATAGCAGGCGGAATCATAGCTTTAGCTGGATTTGCAAAAGTAGCTCCAATGGATATTATAAAACGAACCACTCCTCTTTTACTTATCGCTATGCTTGTAAATGTGCTTGTAGCCTTTTATCTAGCACAAACCAATCCTTTGCCAAAAGAACAAAACACTACAAAAATAGCAGTATCTTTAAATAATAAATATTTATTATTTTATAAAAACTATAAATTTTCTAAATTATTTTCTGCTTTTTTAGTAAAAATTTCATAAATTTTTCTATATTCTTTTTGCCAAGCTGGTTTTACTATCAATTTATCAAATCTACCTCCATAACTTCCACCTCCAAATCTATAAGCTGCAAGACTACTTGTAAAAGCCAAAGTAGGAATTTGTAAAATATCACAAAGATGTAAATTTCCAGTATCAACAGTAATTAAAAAATCTAGCTTTTGAGAAATACTTACCAAAGAAGCAATATTTTTATTATTACAGAAAACTTTCAAATTTGCATTCTGATCAATATTATACTGAATAGAATTCGTACTAAAATTTAAAAGTATAAATAAAAATTTAGGATATTTTAAAGAAAGTTGCCTTGCAAGCCCTATCCAATCTTTTATAAAAAAATTAAATCCTCTATATTCGCTATTATTTGAAAAAGCATTAATACCTATAATTTTTTCATATTTTGTATCAATTTGTTTAAAAAAATTATCACTTAATCTTGCATCATAAGGTAATAAATTTTTAATTTTAGAAAAATCAATTTGATTAAAATTTTTATCAAAATGCCTAGTATTAATCATCCTAACCAATTTTAAAACAATTTCACTCATATGTTTTTTAGCTCTAAAAAATGGTAAAGGTGTGGTTAAATTTTTAGAAATTATACTAATAAGATGAGGGAATACTATACATTTTTGAACATTTAAAAATTTTAATTTTTTAAAATATAAACCTTGTCTTCGTGTGGTAATAAAAATTACTGGATTTTTGCTTTGAATTTTTTCTAAAAAATCATCCTTATAAATCAAAACTTCATCAATAAATGGAATTTTTTCTAAAAAATCACTTTCCATTAATCCATTTGTTAATAAAAATAATTTATACTCTGGATAGAGTTGCTTTATAGCATACAAAGCTTTAAAACAAACTAATAAATCTCCAAAACCATCCGAATGAAAGACAATATTTTTCATCACTTTTCCTTATTATTTTTTTAATTTACTCTTAAAATATCTTAAAAAAATTCTTTTTACTCTAAAACAATACCTTCATTAATGCAAATTTCGCCGATAATAAAGGCATCTGAATTTTCTAAAACCCTACTTACATTAGAAGGATCTACAACCATTACTAAACCCACTCCCATATTAAAGCTTCTATACATTTCGCTTTCTTCTACAGCCTGTCCTATAGTATAAAAAATTTCAGGAGTTTTAAGATGATGTTTGCGTATAGTTGCACCCATACCACGAGGTAAAACGCGTGGTAAATTTTCTACTAAACCACCCCCTGTAATATGAGCTAGAGCACTGATATAAGGCTTTAAAGTAAGAAAATCGCGTACATAAATTCTTGTAGGCTCTAATAAAACATCGATTAAATTTTTACCCTCTATTTTATCATCAAATTTCAGTTTTAAACCTTCAAAAAGTACTTTTCTTGCTAA
Organism: Campylobacter sp. JH23; assembly: GCF_017846595.1. Lineage (NCBI taxonomy): Bacteria > Pseudomonadati > Campylobacterota > Epsilonproteobacteria > Campylobacterales > Campylobacteraceae > Campylobacter > Campylobacter sp. JH23. The sequence continues at coordinate 55,367 of NZ_JAEQBP010000002.1, forward strand.
AGAATAGCCATTTGAATGAAGTCCTGAACTAGGAAGAGCAAGCAAAATATCGCCATTTTTAACAAATTTACTTCTATCGATCTCATCTTCTTCAGCCATGCCCACTGCAAAACCCGCAAGATCAAAATCATCTTTTGCATACATTCCAGGCATTTCAGCAGTTTCTCCGCCTATTAAAGCACAATTTGCCATTTTACACCCCTCGGCAATGCCTGCCACAACTGACTTTGCAACCTCTACTTCAAGCTTGGCTGTAGCGTAATAATCCAAGAAAAACAAAGGAGTAGCAAAATTACAAATCAAATCATTCACACACATTGCTACTAAATCTTGCCCTATGGTGTCGTATTTTTTTGCATCAATAGCCAAACGAAGTTTAGTCCCAACACCATCTGTAGCCCCCAAAATTACAGGATTTTTAAAGCCACTTGGCATTCTAAAAGCACCAGCAAAAGAACCAATTCCACCTACAACATTATCATTAAAAGTTTCTTTAACCAAAGGTTTTATAGCCTCTACAAAGGCATTTCCATTATCTATACTTACGCCTGCATCTTCATATGAAATTTTCATTTATTTTCCTTTAAGAACTAAAAAGGTATTTTAACGAAAAAAGTTTTAATAAGGCATAAGATGAAAAATGCTTTTTTTGTAACCGCTTCAATTGCTTGTGGTAAAAGCACTTTTATAGAAATAGCGAATTCTTTAGGCTTTAAAAGCATTAGCGCAGATAAAATCGCTCATAAAATTTTAGATGAAAATGCTTTAGAACTTGAAAAGATTTTTTCTCCCTTTAGCTTAAAAAATTTACTCACAAAAGAAAAGAAAATCGATAGAAAAATCCTTGGAGAAATTGTTTTTAACAATAAAGAAGCTAAAAAAATCTTAGAAAATTTCACTCATCCTAAAATTCGAGCTAAAATTTTAGAACAAATGCAAATTCTAGATAAAGAAAATAAAGCTTTTTTTGTAGAAATTCCTCTTTTTTTTGAAAGCGGTGCTTATGAAAATTTAGGCAAAGTCATAGTAATTTACACACCTAAAGAATTAAGCCTTAAAAGAATTATGCAAAGAGATAAGCTTAGCTTAGAAGCTGCAAAAGCGAGACTTGATTCTCAAATAGATATTGAAGAAAAACTTAAAAAAGCAGATTTTATCATTAAAAATACTAACTCTTATGCCGATTTTAGGCAAGAATGTGTTAAAGTAATACAAGAAATTTCTAAAGGAAAAATATGAAATTTTATAAATATTGTGCAAGTGGGAATGATTTTGTCATAACAAATGCTGATAGAAAAGAAGATAGAAGTGCTTTAGCTAAAGAACTTTGTAATCGTTATGAGGGTATAGGTGCGGATGGCTTTATCGTGATATTACCTCATGAAAAATACGACTTTGAATGGGAATTTTATAATAACGATGGCTCAAGGGCTGCTATGTGTGGCAATGGCTCAAGGGCTGCGGCACATTTTGCACACCATATAAATGGTATCAAACCCCATATGGCTTTTCTTACCGGAGCAGGAGTTATAAAAGCAAATATTGATAATAATAGCGTAGAAGTTTCTTTAGGGAAGATAAAAAACATACAAGATGCCTTTAGTGAGTGTGAAAAAAACTGGCAACTTTGCGATACGGGAGTTCCACATTTGGTGCATTTTTGTGAAAATTTGGATGAGTTTGATCTTAAGCTTTGCAAACAAATGAGAGAAAAATATAATGCCAATGTAAATTTTGTAAAAGTTGAAAACGACAATACTTTAAGAGTTCGCACTTTTGAAAGAGGCGTAGAAGATGAAACGCAAGCATGTGGCACGGGCATGGGAGCTTGTTTTTATCTTGCATTCTTAAATAAAAAAATTCACAATCAAGCTAGAGTGATTCCAAAAAGCGGTGAAGAGCTAAGTTTTAAATTCGAAAATGAAGAATTATTTTTTAAGGGAAAAGTGAGATATTGCTTTGAAGCGAATTATAATTTTTCTTAGTTTTTATTTACTCCCTCTTTTTGGCAATAGCGAGCTTAAAAATGGCTTTGGAGAGGAGTATTATAAACTCAATGTAGAGCAAAAAAGACAAATATTTTTCACCAAAATGAATGCAATGTTTGATAAAAGCTTTGAAGAAATAGCCAAAGAAAGGGCTTTTGTAGAAGCTTTTTTTTACGATGCGTATAAAAATGGACTTAGAAATTCAAACCAAAACAATCTAGAAAAATTAATCAATCTTAAAAACAAATACCGCGTTGAAAATCTTTATGATTTTACAGAATATAAAAAACGCATTCAAAAAATTCCGAAATCCATGGGTATAGCCCAAGCTTTGGTCGAAAGTGCTATGGGAACAAGCCGTTTTGCAAGAGAGGCAAATAATCTTTTTGGAGAATGGACCTGGGGAGAAAAGGGCTTAATCCCTGATCTAAGATATCCTGATAAAAAACATAAAATTAGAATTTTTGATAGCTTGCAAGATAGTGTGGATTCTTATGTGCTGAATTTAAATCGGCACTTTGCTTATGAGGAATTTCGCAACGAAAGAGCTAAATTTGAAAGTGAAGGCAAAGAAATAACAGGACTAGAGGCTATTAAAACTTTAGATTCTTACTCCGAGCGCAAGGGTTATTATATCAATATCGTTACTAAAATCATCCAACGATACGATCTTGAGCGATACGATACTCCAAAATCTTTCTAGTCTTAGCTAAAAGCCAAGTGAAAATTTATCAAAAGGCAAAACTTCAAATTTCACCCCTTGCTCAAAAAAGCTATCTTCGCTCGAAAGAGTGATGAAAACCACATGAAAAATCCCAAGCTCCAAACTCTTAGAAAGGATTTTCTTAGCGCGCAATTTGATCAAGTCTATATCTAGCGTCGGACTGGAAATATATGCGATTTTTGAAACCTTACTATAAAATGTAAAAAATTTATTGTAAAAAAATTCTTGTTTAAATTTAAAAAGCTCATTTAAAATAAGATTTTCAAACAAATGAGCAAAATCTTTTTGTATGCATAGATTGTTTCTTAAGCCAAAATCCCTAAAATAAATTTTTTGAAGCTTTTTTTCATCGTGGCTTATAGGATGGATGATATAGGTATTTTCAAGCTCTTTTATGGTGTGATAAACGCTATCTTTAGATGTTTTTAGCTTTTTTTTAAGCTCTAAAAAAAGCTTGGAAATACTGATCTGCTGTCCTAAATTTAAAGCTAAGTATTTTAAAATTTCAAGTTCTAGAGTGTTAAAATTTTGTCTTAAAAGTATATTTTTTTCACCTAATTTACTACGCCCACTTTGTAAAAAAAGTCCCACTAGATTGTTTATCGGTAAGTTTTTTCTACTGATACTTACAAATTCTTCAAAGTCAAAATAATCAAGCTCAAGCTCTTGAAATCCTTCGATATGCAAATCTTTTTTATCTGTACTTATGATGATAGGAATTTTAATATCTTGCAAATTTAAGGCAAATTCGACATTATATATGCAAAGGAATTTTATTTGGACATTTTTTTCTAAAAAATTTGAAAGATGCCCTAAGCTTTGGTTTTCAAAACGAGTATCATACAAATTTAAAAATAAAATTTCATTGGGCTTAAATTGGGATAAATAGTTAAAAATCAAGGTTTTTTTACCGCTAAATTTTGGCCCTTTGATGATGATATTACAAAGAGGAATTTGTACCTTTCTTTCATAGCTTATTTCAAATTTGGGATGATTTTCGTAAAAAAAATTTAATACTTTCAAATATTATCCTTTTAAAAAGGAAAATTATAACATATTTAAAACCTTATGCAATATCTTGGGACAAATCTTAGGATGATGGAATTTATTTCCTATATTTAGCCAAATTGGATATCCTATTTTAGAATGCAAATTTTGAACAAAATTAAATTTATACCATGCATTTTTTTAAAATCACCACAAGTATGAAAATGATAAGAAATTTTTTGGATATAAGCTTCATTTTTGATGTCCTTTAGTATTTTTTTAGCAATACCTGGGGCTTGAAAAGTGTAAATATTTTGAACTTCTAAGGCAAAATCTAAAACAAAAAGTTGTGCTAAATGCCCACCTAAAGAATGTCCTACTAAAGTAATTTTACCAAAGCAAAATTCTTTTTTTATTAGTGTATAAAATTTTAACAAAGAATCAAATTGTTTTTTAGGAATTTTTCCATTTAGAAGTATAAAATCACTAATCAAATCTCCAATATCAAATTTTAAAGGTCTTAAATCACTTCCTGCGATAGCTAAAATAAATTCTTTATTTTCCTTATTTTGAAATAAACTTGCTCTAAACCCACCCCTTGAATCAAGATAATCTTCATTAATATGAGCAAGTAAATCAAATCGCTTAATAAAATAAAATGCCATCAAAGGCTCAAATTTTCCTATTATAACGCATTCTTTTTGAAAAATATTATGAGTTAAAACCTTAAACAATGTTTTTCTATCTATATTTAAAAAAATATCTGTTGTATTTAAATTAAGATAAGCAGCACGAGAAAGTAAGGTGTAATGATATAAATGTATTAGAGTATTTTTATTTTGCTTAAAATCAAAATATAAATTTTTCTTTAAATTTGACTCTTGAGAATTTAAGTTTTTTTATGAGAAAGTTCTAAAAATTGATTTAAATCATAAAGGGGCAAAAAGCCCCTTGAAATTACATTTTGCAAGTATTTTGTAAAACTGAAGCAAGCATCCAAAGGCTTTTTTCGTATTTTGCTATATTTTCTTGAGCAAAAGCAGCTGTAGTAGTATCGCTAGCTTTTTCAGCTTCTTCGTTTAATTTTTTAAATTCTGCCAAAAGATATTTGTAATCTTTTTTGATCAACTCCATCACTTCAACTGGAGTGAAACAATCTTTTTCTACTTTTGGACTTTTTGCATTTTCCATTAAAGTTTTTTGGCAAGTGATAGCTTTTTCACCAAGTTGCAAAGCTCTTTCTGCGCAATTATCAAAAAGCTCTGCCATTTCTTCATAAGCTTTTTCTGTATATTCGTGGATTGAATAAAACTGTAAACCCTTAACATTCCAATGATAATTGTGAAATTTAACCCATAAATGATGAGCATCTGCTTGCATTTGTAATAATTGTTTTGTTACTGACATGTTAACTCCTTTTTTTAATTTTTAAAATTATAACATAAAATCCTTAAATAATAATTATTATTAGTTAAAAATTTTTATTATTAATTTTACTTATTTCTATTATACTCTTTTTATTTAAAATTTACTATGATTTTAAAATATTTTTTAAAATCAACTTCCCAACCTCAACCCCAGGCTGATCATAAGTATTAATTCCTAGCATTACCCCACAAGCCGAAGTAAAAAGCTCATAATAATACATCAAATATCCCGCATGCCATGCATCTAATTTTTCAAGCTCTATTATATCGACACTTAAATTTTCAGCAATTAAAGCATGCATTGTCGCGTCACATTGAGCATTTAAAAGATCGTGTAAATTGACTTTATTGCTCAAATCATCTAAAAATTTAAAATGGATATCGGGTATAACCGGAGCCTTTTGACTATCTTTGATTTTTAAAAAAGTAATAGTTTTGTTTTTTGGCCCATCCATAATGAGTTGTAAAAAGCTGTGCTGATCCCTTGCTCCTATAAGAGCGATAGGAGTTAAACCTATGCGTTTGTAGCCTTGTTTTTTACCCAAACTTTCAGCAATAAGCTGGATATACCATTCATTAAAACCCTTAAAAGCATCGCTGTAAGAAAAAAGTACATTGATATTTGCACTTTTGTGAGTACAATAATGATAAGCTTTTTGCAAAATTTCATCTTTTTTATGTATAAAAAAATCTTCAAAGCATGCCTTAGCTCCTTCTAAAAGAGCTTTAGCATTATAACCACAAAAACAAAGTGGCACTATACCCACAGCTGAAAGTATGCTAAAACGCCCTCCTACATTTGCAGGGATAAAAAAGCATTTGATGCCTAAATTCTCACCCTCTTTATGCAGTTTAGAATCTTTATCTGTGATAAAAATAAAATATTTTTTTAATTCTTGCATATCGAGTTTAAAATGTTCTATAAGAAGCTTAAAAAGCGATACTACTTCTATAGTGCTACCTGTTTTACTGATGATTAAAAACAAACTTTCTTCAAGCTTGATTTTCTCTAAAGTCCTGCTAAAGGAGTGCGAACTGGTATTATCAAGTATAAAAAGTTCTCTTTGATTACTTTTTTCATCAAAAAGCATATCACGCAAAGCTTTAACACCGCAACTTGAACCACCCATACCCACTAAAACGATATTTTTTACATGCTCTTTATCTTGAATGAAATTTAAGCTTTCGTCTATTAAGGTTAAACTTGTATCGATAAGATGATAATACCCTATATCCCCACTTTCTACTTCATCATTGATACGATTTGCATAAGAACTTATAGTGCGAATTTCACTTTCTTTAAAAAAAAGAGTATTATTTAGCATTTACTTTTCTCATAAAAATAATTTGTAGCCTCTACAAAGCCCTCTACACTTCCGCAATCAAAGCGTTTTCCCTTAAATTTGTAAGCTAAAACCATACCATTAGTCGCTTGGGTTAAAAGTGCATCTGTGAGTTGAATTTCTCCATTTTTTCCTGCTTTAGTATTTTCTAAAATTCCAAAAATATCAGGAGTTAAAATATATCTTCCTATGATAGCAAGATTGCTTGGAGCTTCTTGAGGAGATGGTTTTTCTATCATTGAATTTACCATGATCAAATCCTCTTCTACGAAATTTCCTGCAATCACTCCATAACTTGATACTTGCTCTTTTGGAACTTCCATAACAGCTATGATGGTGCAACGATATTTTTCATAAATTTTAACCATTTGTGCCATCACATTAACACCCTCTTCATTGATACACAAATCATCAGCCAAAATCACACCAAAAGCCTCATCGCCTGCTAAAGGCCTACCCTTTAATACCGCATCGCCGAGCCCGCGCATTTCATTTTGTCTTGTAAAGGTAAAAGTACAACGATGAATTAAAGAGCGGATATCTTTTAACAAATACTCTTTATTTGTACCCGAAATTTGATGCTCAAGCTCATAAGAAATATCAAAATAATCCTCCAAAGCTCTTTTTCCACGACCTGTAACAAAACCCATATTATCCATACCTGCTTCTAAAGCCTCATCTACTCCATAATGAATCAAAGGTTTGGTAAGTATAGGCAACATCTCTTTAGGTAAAGCTTTGGTTGCGGGTAGAAACCTAGTCCCATATCCTGCTGCAGGAAAAATACAAGTTTGAAGCATAATTATCCTTTATTTGTTTTTGGTATTATAACCAAAAACTACAATTTTTAAATAAATCAAAACTAAGTTTAACATGTATTTAAAAATAAGGCAAAGAATTTTTTGCCTTATTGAATTCCTATCTTAGCTGCATCGATAATACTTTGAACCACTCCTGAATCCTCAAGAGTTGAAATATCTTGTTTTAATTCCTCGCCCCTTGCTATGGTTCTTAAAATTCTTCTCATGATCTTACCACTTCTTGTTTTAGGCAAGCCTGTAGTATAAAGAATTTTTTCGATCTTAGCTATAGGTCCAATCTCTGCTCTTAAAATATCATTTAATTCTTTTAAGGTTTCTATAGCCCCTCCTAAATCACAACTTGAAGTTGGATTTAAAACCACAAAAGCAAATAAAGACTCACCCTTAATCGCATCAAGCACACTTACAACTGCTGATTCTGCTACGCTTGGATGTTTAGCGATGGCACTTTCTATTTCAGCTGTTCCTATACGGTGCCCTGCAACATTTACCACATCATCAGTTCTTCCCGTGATAGTAATATAGCCATTATCATCATAAAAAGCCCCATCCCCGCTAAAATAAACTGGCTTTCCTTCTTTTTTGGCTTGTGAAAAATAACTTTCTATATAGCGGTTTTCATCTCCCCAAATTCCACGAATCATCGAAGGCCAAGGCTTGGTAATACAAAGCAAGCCATCTTCAGCCACATCTTTTACATTACCCTCTTCATCAATAACCTCGGCAAAAATTCCTGGTAAAGGCAAGGTAGCACAACCTGGTTTTAAAGGAGTAGCTCCAGGTAAAGGTGTTATCATATGCCCTCCTGTTTCAGTTTGCCACCAAGTATCAACGATGGAGCATTTTGAATTTCCTATATTTTCATAAAACCACTGCCAAGCGCTAGGATTGATGGGTTCTCCAACAGTTCCAAGCACTTCAAGAGTGTTTAAATCATATTTTTTAGGCTCATCAGGAGCATCTGCATGAAGCATTCTTATAGCAGTAGGCGAAGTATAAAATTTGCTCACTTGATACTCTTCTATCATTCTCCACCAACGCCCTGAATTTGGATAAGTAGGCGTTCCTTCATGCATAATAGTAGTTGCTCCACATGCTAAAGGGCCATAAACAACATAAGTATGTCCTGTGATCCAACCCACATCTGCACTACACCAATAATTATCATAATCTTTTATATCAAATACCCATTCCATAGTCATTTGCGCCCAAAGTATATAACCTGCACTTGCATGCATTACTCCTTTTGGCTTGCCCGTAGAACCTGAAGTATAAAGTAAAAATAACAAATCTTCACTATCCATAATTTCAGGTTCGCATTTATAAGATTCATTTTTTACTAACTCATTATAGATATAATCCCTTCCTTTGACATATTCTATAGGTTCGTTATTGCGTATAACTATAAGCACTTTTTCTACACTTTCACAACCCTCACTCAAAGCCTTATCAACAGCAGGTTTTAACATATAAGGCTTGCCACGACGAAAAGCTCCATCGGCTGTTACTACAAGTTTGGCTCCTGCATCTATGATTCTATCTCTTAAAGCTTCAGGCGAAAAGCCTCCAAATACCACACTATGAATAGCTCCAATTCTTGCACAAGCTAACATAACAATAGCCGTTTCTGGAATCATAGGCATATAAATTATAACCCTATCGCCTTTTTTTACACCAAAGCGTTTAAGTAAGTTTGCCGCCTTGCAAACTTCATGCAATAATCTACGATAAGTATAAACCTCATAATCACCCATTTCCCCTTCAAAAACAATAGCAGCTTTATTGCGTCTTGTTTTCATATGGCGATCTAAGCACTGATAACTTACATTTAAAGTCCCACCCTCAAACCATTTATAAAATGGGGCTTTATCATCATTTAAAACACGAGAAAAAGGCGAAAACCAATCAATTTTTTCAAGAGCTTGTCTTTTCCAAAAACCTTCAAAATCTTCCCTTACCTCATCGCATAAGTCATAATATTCGCATAAATTTTTTATTCTTGCGTTGCGAGAAAGTTGTTTGTTAGGTTTAAAAAGTCCTTGAGTATTTTGATAACGCATAAATCCTCCTTCTTTAAGTTATTTATAAACATTATATAAGACTTTTTTTGTGTTTTATACAAATTTAAAAATAATTAATGAAGAAAATTACAAAAATGTGAATATTTGTAATAAATTAAAGAAAACATTTCTAAATTATGTTAATTTAAGAAACAAATAGCCTCTTCATTAAAAACTAAGCAAAGTTCTTGATACAAGCTTAGTTTTTCTTGTTTAAATCGCTCTGATTCTAAGGCAAATTCTAAAATTTTACCTCCACACTCCACTCTGATAAAAACAAATTCTTTTCTTGTTCTAAGTGCTATGATGATACATTTTTGAAGTATAAAATCAAATGTTTGTTTGGAAAAATCGTCAGGATATAAAAAAGAAATTTTATAAGGATCGATAGCTATTTTGTTTGAAATTTCATCTTTGCAAATATAGTTTTTACACATACTAAAATCTATAAAATTACTAAAATTCACACCTTTGTTTTCGAGTTCAAAAATATTTGTATTTTCAAATTCTAAAATCTCTCCTGCATGCAAATAATATTTTTTTTGCGCCAAAGAGTCTAAGAAATTTTTATCATGACTAGCGATTAAAAAACCACTTTTGTATGTTTTTTGCATATATAAAATAGCTTTTTTAAACAATATCATCGTATCTTTATCCAAAAAAGCACTTGGCTCATCAAGTAAATAATACTTCGCTCTAACACTTAAAGCTAAAGCAAATGCTATTTTTTGCCCTTGTCCAGATGAAAGCTCGCTAGGATATTTTTTTAACAAACTTCTATCAATTTCAAGTAAATTTAAAACCTCATTAAGGCGTTTTTTAATCTCTTTGCTGTCTAATTTATAAGTTTTTAACAAAAAATAAAAATTTTTTTCTACACTGCGATTTAAAAAGACAGGCTCGGGAAATAGTAAGTAAATTTGGCGTTTTTCATCTGAATTTAAATGCTTATTGCCAAAATAAGTGATATTATCAAATTCTCCTTCAAGAAATTTGAGTATTCTTAAAAGTGTAGATTTTCCACTTCCATTTGAACCCATTAAAATACTGATTTTATCAGTATCTAAACATAAGTGTTTGATATTTAAAATATTTTTTTGTCCATAATTAAATTTAAAATTACAAAGTTCTATCATTTAATATCTTTTGAGTTTGTGTATAATAAAATTTAAAATAAAAGCGATGAAAATCAAAACTAAAGCAAGAGCAATACCGCTAGCAAATTCACCTTTGTTGGTTTCAAGGGAAATGGCTGTGGTAATAGTTCTAGTATCGTATTTGATATTTCCACCCACTATCATCGCTACTCCTACTTCTGCTACAATGCGTCCATAAGCTAGTGCAACGACGCTAATCAAAGCAAAGCGTAATTCATAAATCATCGTTAAAACAAGTTTTAAAGGACTTAGGTGAAAAGATTTTATAAGTAAAAAATGTTTTTTATTCATATTTTCTATCAAATTAGAAAAAAGTGCGATCACTATAGGAAGCGCTAAGATAAACTGCCCTAAAATTAAAGCCTTTATAGTAAAAAGTAGTCCAAATTCTCCCAAAGGTCCTCGACTTGAAATCAAAGCATAAAGTATAAGCCCAACCGCAACCGTAGGAAAAGAAAGACTGGTATCAACTATAAGTTTTATAAAACGCTTCAATTTAAATTCAAAAAAACCTAAAGCAAAACCCAAAGGAAAACCTACAATCAAAGATAAAACGATAGAAATGCTGGAGCTAAAAAGTGTTGTTTTGATTGCAGAAATAACGCTTTCATCAGCGTTAAAAAGCAAAAATAGAGCTTGAGTAAAGCCTTCTAAGATATAATCCAAAAAGTTTCCTTATTTTAAATAAGTAATTTTAGCATAATTATGTTACAATATTTTTTAAGTAAAATTTTAATTAGGAGACAAAATGAAAAAAATCATTTCTTTAGCTCTTGCCTTAGCCTTAAGTGCAAGCGCAGCAGAACTTAGAATGGCAACTACAACAAGCACCGATAACACAGGACTTTTAGATGCTTTAAAACCGCTCTATGAAAAAGAAAGTGGCAATACCTTAAAATGGGTCGCTGTAGGAACGGGTGCGGCTTTAAAAATGGGTGAAGATTGCAATGCTGATGTGCTTTTTGTGCATTCTCCAAAAGCAGAAAAAGACTTTGTGAGCAAAGGTTTTGGCGTAGATAGAACGCCTGTAATGTATAATGATTTTATCATTATCGCAGATAAATCTTTAGCTCCTAAATTTAAAGATAAAACTTTAAAAGAAAGCCTAGAACTTATCAAAAATGAAAAACTTACTTTCATTTCAAGAGGCGATAAATCAGGCACTGATAACAAAGAAAAAGCTCTTTGGAAAGATCTTGGTGGTGTACCCGAAAAAGAAAGCTGGTATCAACAAAGCGGACAAGGAATGTTAGCAAGTATCAAAATCGCAGAAGAAAAAAAAGGCGTGATTTTAACCGATCGTGGCACTTATATCAAATACGAAGCCAATGAAAAAGGCAATCCTAATTTAGTGATCGTAAATGAAGGCGATGACAATCTTAAAAATTTCTACTCTATAATCGCTACAAATCCAAAGCATTGTAAAAATGTAAATTACACAGAGGCTAGCAAATTTATCAAATGGGTAACAAGCGATAAGACTTTGAATGTTATCAGTGAGTTTAAACTTCTTAACAAACCTTTATTTATAGTGGATGCAAAAACAAGAAAAGATTAAATTCAAGCAAGGAATTTCCTTGCTTAAAAACTCATTTTATCTTTTTCATTTTAAATACAACAATGATAAAAAAAGAGGATAAAAAATATATCAGCATAAAAATTATTCCCACACCGCTTAGAGCTGATATTTTTATATTTTGTATATGTCTTTGAGTATTTTCTTGCATTGTTTTGATTTCTTAAAATATTTTTATAGTTAAATTATAACATATTTATTAATTTCATATTTATTACAATTTGTAATAAATTTTATATTTTTTATAAAATTTACATTTTTTAAAAAAATATCATTCTTAGTCTGGTTAAAAAAAAGATACAATAAAAGTTAAGATTATATTAAACAAATAAGGTAAAAAATGTTTAAAGTAGATTTAAATAGTGATCTAGGAGAAAGCTTTGGCGTCTATAAAATGGGTATGGATGAAGAAATTTTAAAATTTGTTAGCTCTGCAAATGTCGCTTGTGGCTTTCATGCGGGTGATCCTTGTGTGATGGATAAAACCTTAAACTTAGCCAAGCAAAATAATGTTTGTATAGGAGCACATCCATCTTATCCTGATCTTTTGGGTTTTGGAAGACGCAATATGCAAATAAGCTTTGAAGAGGCTAAAAATTATGCTTTATATCAATTGGGAGCTTTATTTGCTTTTGCCAAAGCCAAAGGTATGAAAATACAACATTTTAAAGCCCATGGTGCACTTTATAATATGGCTGCAATAGATGAAAATCTAGCTCTAGCACTTTGTGAAGCAGTGGCTAGTTTTGATGATGGTATTATTTTTCTAGGGCTTAGTAATTCTGCTATGGAAGAAGTTGCAAAGAAAAAGGGATTAAAATACGCAAACGAAGTTTTTGCAGATCGCGCTTATAATGATGATGGTACTTTGGTTTCAAGAAAACTTGAAGGTGCAGTTATCGCAGATGAAGATTTAGCGATAAAACGCGTGATAAAAATGATAAAAGAAAGCAAAGTGACAAGCATAAATGGCAAAGAAGTGGATTTAAAAGCTGATAGTATTTGCGTGCATGGAGATGGTATAAAAGCATTAGAATTTGTTAAAAAAATCAAAGAAAATTTAACAAAAGAACAAATTCAAATAAAAGCCTTAAATGATTTTATAAATTAAAAACTATAAGAAAGGATAAAAATGATAAACAAAACCGCTCTTTTGGGCGCTGCTTTTTTGATGGCAACCTCTGCTATTGGCCCTGGATTTTTAACCCAAACAGCAACATTTACAGGAAGCTTATTGGCTAGTTTTGGTTTTGTAATACTTGTTTCTATTATTTTGGATATAGGAGCACAGCTTAATATTTGGCGCATTATAGGGATAAGTGGAAAAAGAGGAACTGAAGTAGCCAATATGGTTTTACCTAATTTGGGCTATTTTGTAGCTTTTTTAATTGCACTAGGTGGCTTTTTCTTCAATATAGGAAACATAGCAGGAGCTGGGCTTGGATTAAATATAGTATTAGGTATTAGCGTAGAAAATGCAGCAGTTATTAGCGCTATTATCGCTATTGGTATTTTTATCTTTAAAAAAGCTGGGGAATTGATGGATAAATTCATCGTTTTAGCAGGTTTTGTGATGATTGTACTTACTGCTTATGTAGCCTTTGCTTCAAAACCTCCCATTGGCGAAGCTCTTTTTAGAACCTTTATACCTACACAAATTGATGTTATTTCTATAGTAACCTTAGTAGGCGGAACAGTGGGTGGATATATAGTATTTTCAGGCGCGCACAGACTTATAGATGCAAAGCTTTATGGAAAAGAAAATTTAAACTATATTAATAAAGCTGCAGTAAGCGGAATCATCATCACAGGAATCATGCGTGTGATTTTGTTTTTAGCAGTTTTAGGAGTAGTTAGTTCTGGTTTTATACTGGATAAAGAAAATCCTGCTGGTTCAGTATTTCATCATGCTTTAGGGGATTTGGGCTTAAAAATCTTTGGCGTAGTACTATTTTTAGCTGCTATTTCATCAGTTATCGGGGCTGCTTACACTTCTGTATCTTTTATAAGATCCTTTCACCCTTGGATTGAAAAATATAACCGCTTTGTGGTAATTTTTTTCATTATTGTTTCAACTTTAGTTTTTTATATACTTGGAAAATCTCCTGCAAGTATATTAATCATCGTTGGGACGATCAATGGTTGGATTTTGCCTGTTACCCTATTTATAATGATAATTGCAGCGCATAAAAAAAGCGTAGTTGGAGACTATAAACATCCTAAATGGATGAGTGCTTTTGGGCTTTTGATCGTGGCTTTGATGTCTTATTTATCTGTACTTTCTATGATAAAGTTAATGTAAAATGTTTAGCGTACATTTTAGTGGAAGTAAAGCGGTGCTTTTGCGCTTTAAACAAGAAATTTCACCTCAAATTAATGCTTTGGTTTTAAGTACAGAAGCTAGAATTCAAAAAGGCATAAATGAAAATGAAATTTATGGCATAGATGAGCTTGTAAGTGCTTATTCTAGCTTGCTTATTTATTTTAATCCTTGCGTATTATCCTTAAATTCTTTACTTGATTTTTTGGAAAAAATCAAAAAGGATATTAAAATAACGGAGAAAAAATCCAATCTCTGTATTAAAGTTCCACTTTGTTATGATGAAGAATTTGGGCTTGATTTAGAATTTGTATGCAAATATCACAATCTTTCCAAGGAAGAATTGATAAATCTTCACACAAAACCCTATTATCTTGTTTTTATGCTAGGATTTATGGCAGGTTTTCCCTATCTTGGAGGACTTGATGAAAGACTTTTTACCCCAAGACTTGCAAGCCCTAGAACTAAAATTGAGGCAGGAAGTGTAGGTATTGCCGATAAGCAAACAGGAGTTTATCCGATTTCAAGCCCAGGCGGTTGGCAAATCATTGCTAGAACTCCTTTGGAATTTTTTAACAAAGAGGATGAGAAAAATCCTACACTTTTAAAAGCGGGAATGCTTTTAAAATTTAAGGCCATTTCAAAAGATGAATTTTACGATATTAAAGAACAAGTTTTAAAAAAAGCTTATCAAAAGGAAATTTATGAGTATAAAAGTCATTGAAGCTTCTATAAATTCCACCATACAAGATCTTGGGCGTAAAAATTATGCTAAATTAGGCATAGCAAGAAGCGGTGTGATGGATGAACTTTCTTTAAGGATTGCAAATATCTTACTTGGAAATAAACAAGATGAAGCAGGACTTGAGCTTTGTTTAAAGGGTGGAAAATACGAATTTTTAGATGAAAGCTATTTTGTATTAAGCGGGGCAGAATTTGAAGCTAAATTAAATAATAAAAAAATTCAAACTTGCAAAGTTTATCAAGCAAAAAAGGGTGATATTTTAGAACTTGGTTTAGCAAAAATAGGTTTTCGAGGCTATCTATGCGTAGCGGGTGGATTTAAGATAAAAAGCTTTTTAAATTCAAAATCAAGCGATGTAAAAATGGGTGTTGGGGTATTTAATGGAAGAGCTTTGCAAAAGGATGATGTATTAGAACTAAATAACAGCTTTATCCCCTTTAATCTATCAAAAAGAGAATGCGAAAATCCTGTTTTTCAATTTGCTAAAGAACCCACTATCCGTGTTATTTTAGGCATAAATGATGATGCTTTTACGCAAAATGGCTTAAATACCTTTTTAAATACTAGTTATAAAATAGGCTTAAAAAGCGATAGAATGGCAATTTATGCAGAAGCTAAAACTACGATAGAACATAAAAATTCAGCCGATATTATTTCAGATCCTGCGGTTTTTGGAAGTATTCAAGTGCCAAAAAATGGCCTACCTATCATTTTAATGGCAGGAAGACAAAGCACTGGAGGTTATACAAAAATAGCCTCTGTTATAGAAAATGACTTGCCTTTGCTTGCACAAGCGAAATTAGGAACAAATTTTAAATTTGAAAACATTAGCATGCAAAATGCTTTAGAACTTTATAAGCAAAGGGAAGAAAAATTTAAGACTTTGGATAAAAAAATCAATCTTGATTTTGAAAATTTGATTTAAGGATAAAGATGAATCCAAAAGAACTAAGAGAAAAAATCGCAAAAGGTGAGATAAAAGAACAAACTTCAGGCATGGCCTTAGGCTACGCACAAGCAAATTTGGTGATTTTACCCAAAGAATACGCTAAAGACTTTCAAACCTTTTGCATGCTTAATCCAAAACCCTGCCCACTTTTAGAAATAGTACATGGTAAATTTACTCAAAAAATTGCCAAAAATGCAAATATTTACACCGATATTCCAAAATATTTTATCTATGAAAATGGGATAAAAACTAAAGAAGCTTACGATATAAGCGAGTATTATAACGATGATTTGATAGGTTTTTTACTGGGTTGTAGCTTTTCTTTTGAAGAAGCTTTACTTGAAAAAGGCTTAGAAATAAGACATATTAGCAATAAATGCAATGTGCCAATGTATAAAACCAATATTGCTTGCAAAAGTGTAGGAGTTTTTAGCGGTGAAATGGTTGTTTCCATGCGTCCCTTTACTCCTGATAATGCCAAAAAAGCTAAAGAAATCACTGCTAATTTTCCTTTGGTTCACGGAGCTCCTGTGCAAATTGGCAATGCTAAGGAAATTGGTATAAATAATATTTTAAAAGCTGATTTTGGTGATGATCCTATTATAAAAGAAGGCGAAATTCCTGTATTTTGGGCTTGCGGAGTAACTCCACAAAATGTGATAATGAAAGCAAAATTGCCTTTTGTGATTACCCATGCGCCAGGGCATATGTTTATAAGCGATATTTTAAATTCATCTTTAAAATCTTAGGATTTTTTCTTGCCATAAATATTGATAAAATATATAGCAAAAATCGCTAAAACACAGCCTATTAAAGTAAGTATAGTAGGCACTTCATCTAAGATAAAAAAGCTACAAATCAAAGCACTTGCAGGAGTGATTAAAACAAAAGAATTTGCTTTTACACTTCCTAAAATATGAATTCCATAATAATATATACTCGTACCTACCACCGTAGATAAAAAAGCCACCACAAAAAGATTGATCCAAAATTTAAAATCAAATTGAAAGATCTCATAACTTTTAAGATCAAACAACACCCATGAAAACATCAATAATGACATAAGATTGATATAAAAATTGATCGCCAAAGGATGAGTTCCTTTTGCTTTATGAGTAAAAACAGCCATTAAAGCCCATATAAAAGCACAGCTTAAAAACAAAGCATTAAACTTACCCAAAAGCTCTTCCATAGAGCCTAAATTTAGCAAACAAAGCCCTGAAATCAAACCCAAAAATAAGCCTAGAATTTCACTCTTTGTGATCTTGTGAGTTGATTTTTTATCTTTTTGAAAGAATATCGCTATCACAAATATCAAATAAGAAAATATAGGGATCATAGTGGTTACTAAAACCCCTCCTTTACCTGCTAAACCATGCTTTATAGCGATAAAAAATACAAAGGCATAAAGTCCATTTAAAACTCCTGCTATCAAGACCCATTTTAAAGCATTTTTTTCAAGTCTAAAAGGAATTTTTAAAAAGCTTAAAACAAAAAATGAACCCAATACAACAAAGAAAAAACGCCAGAAGGTAATAATAGAAGTATCTGTATAGTTCGCCAAAATCTTAGATGTCGGCCATGAAGAACCCCATAAAAACATAGCAATAACAAGCAAGATAAATAAATATTTTGAACGATCCATTTATACTACCTTTGAAATAAATAAGAATGTTTTTATGATATCAAAATGCTAGGTTAAATAATAACCCAGCATGAATTAATGTTTATTTAAAATCATCTATGAAATGGTGCAAATTTTACATTTGCTATTTAGCTTAGCTAAACACTTTTTGCAAATGCGCTTTATAATCCTCGATGTATTTTTCTACTTGTGGATTTTTCATCACATCATTGCAAATAAAAGTCGGCAAAGGCTTCATACCTAAAAACTGATTTGCTTTGTGTAAATGCAAATACACTCCATCTACGCCCACACCTTCAAAAAACTGATCTTTATCATTAAAGGCTTCAAGTGGTGCATTCCAAGTAAGGCTAAACATATATTTTTTATTATTTACAAGTCCGCCGCTGCCATATTTTTTACTTGCATCTTCTCTACTTCTACCATCGTTTGCATAAAATTTTCCATGCCCTGCAGTAAAAACCTCATCAATGTATTTTTTCACTATCCAAGGCTCACCCATCCACCATCCTGGCATTTGATAGATGATCGCATCAGCATTAAGTATCTTTGCAACTTCATTTTCTATATCATATCCCTTATCGATATAGGTTTCATCGACCTTTAATCCCAAATTCAAAAGGCTTTCTTTTGCTACTTCATGCAAAGTATCATTTAGCTTACCGCCTGAATGTCCGAAACTTTTTGCTCCATTTAATAAAAGTATATTTTTCATCTTTTCTCCTTTATAATTAAATTTTTAATTTTTTATCTTCTAATCTCATTCTAACCAATACCAAAATAAGCCCTAAGCCCACCATGATGATAGAACTTATCGCAATGTATTTAGTTTCTTTTATAGAAATGACTAAGCCACAAAGAGTAGCACCTACGCTGATAGAAATATTTGAAACACTTATAAAAAGCCCATTGGTAAAATCTTTTGCCCTAGGGAAAGGAAAAGTGATGATATAATGCATTGCATTATTCATAACCCCATTTACAATTCCCAAAATCAAACTTAATGTAAGCATGATTGCAAATTGCGCTGCATTTACAAAAATCAAAGCATATATCAAAATCATTGCCATAGAAGCAAATATAAGCGTTTGATTTGAGTGATTGACTAAAGTTTTTCCTGCGATATTATTACCAATAATACTTGCAAAACCATAAATAAAAAGTGCTAAACTGATATTTGTAAAGCTCATTTTACTCACGCTAAATAAAAATTCAGAATAATAAGAATAAAATCCTACATATCCAGTCGAAATACAAAAAACAGCAAGCATAGAAATCCACAAAAGCGCATATCTTAGACTTAAAAGCTGTTTTCCTACCTTTATCCTACTTGTCTTTTTAAATTCAGGCATAAAAAACAAAGTGATAAAAAACGCTAAAGAATTGATCACCACATAAAAAGCCATCGCCATTTCAAAGCTAAAATTCCCACCAAAATAACTACTAAGGGGCACACCAAGAACCAAACCTGCGCTAATAGCCATAAAAATCTTTGCGACTATATGGGGTACTTTACTTTTATCATCTGCTAAATTTGCGGCTGTGCTAAAAGCAAGTGCAAGATAAATAGGATGAAAAAAAGCAGGGATAGCTCTTAAGATCAAATGAAGCCAAAAATCATTTACAAACATGCTTGCCAAAGAGCTAAGAGAAAAAATAGCTAAGCAAAATAACATAAGCTTTTTAGGATTAAAATTCGCACAAAGCATAGGTGCTATAGGCGCACAGCACATTACAATAAGTGCAAATATACTCACACTCCACCCCGCATCACTAACACTCACGCCAAATTTCTCCGATATAAGCGGTATGATCCCCATCACCCCAAGCTCCATACTGATAAGCCCAAACACACCTAGACAAAGCGTGATTAAGATCTTGATTTGATAAGTATTGTTTATAGTTATACTTGATTGTTGCATTAAAAAAACCTTTTTCGAAAAATTAAACTCGCAATTTTAATTTATGCAAGTTATAATGTCAATACATAAAGTGATGATTTAATCAGATATAAAGAATATTTCAAAAAACAAAAGGAGGATATCATGATAGAACTTATAGGAGATGTTAATTTAGAAAAATATATGGGAACTTGGCTTGAAATGGCTAGAAAACCTGCATTTTTTCAAAAATCTTGCGTTCAGTCTAAAGCTGAATATCAACTAGAATACGAAGGCTCTACCTCTGTTGTAAATATAAAAAATATCTGTGTTAAAAAAGATGGAGAGGTTTCGCAAGTACAAGGCAAAGCCAAAGTAAAATCCCCAAGAGCTTTATCGGTGAAATTTAGCATTTTTATGAATTTATTTAATAAAACAAATTATGAAATTCTCTTTATAGACACAAACTATGAAGTCGCTGTCGTTGGAAGTCCTGATAAAGAGTATCTTTGGATTTTATCTAGAAAAATCATCGATAAAAAAGAGATAGATAAACTTTTAGATATCGCTAAGCAAAAAGGTTTTGACATTAGCGATATAGTTTTTGATAAGTATTAATTACTCATCTCTCATATCGATCACATAGCGGAATTTTGCTTTTCCTGAAGTGAGATTTTCATAAGCTTTGTCGATATCTTTTGAAGTGATGAGTTCGGTTTCAGGGTAAATTTTATGTTTTAAAGAAAAATCAAGCATTTCTTGAGTTTCTGCGATTCCGCCGATTAGTGAACCATAGACTTTTTTACCCGCTTTATGCACAAAGGTTATCACGCTGATACTTGGAGCAACTTCGTGAGGTGGCAAGCCCACTATCGCCATTTCACCGCCAAATTTAAGCAAATCCATATAAGCACTAGGATCATAAGGAGTTGGG
Organism: Campylobacter sp. JH23; assembly: GCF_017846595.1. Lineage (NCBI taxonomy): Bacteria > Pseudomonadati > Campylobacterota > Epsilonproteobacteria > Campylobacterales > Campylobacteraceae > Campylobacter > Campylobacter sp. JH23. The sequence continues at coordinate 75,923 of NZ_JAEQBP010000002.1, forward strand.
ATGGTAGAGATGATAAGATCAAAGCGTTCTTTTACAGCATTTTTATCTGTGCTTGTATAAAAAGAACTCACGCCCATAGCCAAAGCATCGGCTTTTTTGTTTTCATTTCTAGCAAAAACACTTACTTTTGCACCCATTTTCACAGCATATTTAACCGCCATCATACCAACTCCGCCAAATCCCGCTACCGCTACGCTTGAGCCAGCTTTAATGTTTGAAAATTTAAGCGGAGAATAAGTGGCAATTCCTGCACAAAGCAAAGGCGCGACTTTTTCCATCGGTGCATCTTTTGGCACACAAACAGCAAATTTTTCACTTACGACTATGTTGTTTGAGTAGCCTCCATAGGTGTTTTCATTATCATGAAAAATATCGCAGCTATTGCAAGTATAGATGGTTTGTCCTTTTTCACAAAATTGCTCTTGGGATTTTTTGCATGCTTCGCATTCTCCGCATGAATTTACCATAGAGCCAACCCCTGCATAATCCCCTACTTTAAATTTGCTCACATTTTTACCCACTGCGATCACTTCTCCTGCTATCTCATGCCCTGGTACACAAGGATACACAGCTTCTCCCCACTCGCTTCTTGCAGTGTGGATGTCGCTATGACAAATTCCTGCGTATAAAATTTTAATCAAAATATCATTATCACCCACAGCGTGACGTGTGAATTCAAAGGGTGTGAATTTCGCATCTTTGCTAAGCATAGCATAGCCCTTGCTTTGAATGCGACCATTTTCTAAAAAGATTTTAGAGTCCATTTTCTCTCCTTATTTTTTGATTTTTGAAATTATAAAACATTAGAGTAACTATAAGTCAAGAGGGAAATTAAATTTTTTAAAAATTTATTATAAATGTTATAATTACAAAATTTAATTTCACTTTGGGGTAAAAATGCAAAATTTATATTCAGAAGATGATACAAGGGTTAAGCTTATAGACGCAAAGCTTTATGCTAGTTCTTGGAGTGAAGAAAATATCATAAGGAATTATTATTTCACCGATGGACGCAAACTCATAGGCAACAAAAGAGCTGAAAGAAAATTTGCAGATTATTTGCTCAAATTTCAAAACAACAATCTTGCCATCATAGAAGCTAAAAAACAAAACAAAGACGCCTTAGATGGCTTATCTCAAGGTATAGAATACGCTAAAACTTTAAATGTGCCTTTTGTTTATAGCACTAATGGCGATAAAATTTATGAGTATGATTTAAGGGTTTCAAGGGGTGAGTATATAGAAAATTTTCCAAGCCCTAACGAACTTTTTCAAAGAGTTTATGGAAATTTAAAAGAATGGCAATACAAACTTTTAACTCAAAGAGAATTATACATACCTCAAAAAACATTAAGATACTACCAAAAAATAGCCGTAGATAAAGTCATAGAAGCTTTAATCAATGGTAAAGATAGAATTTTACTTACCCTTGCTACCGGCACAGGTAAGACGACTATAGCTTTTGCTTTGTGTTATCGTTTGCTTGAAGCAAGATGGAATAAAGAAAACAAAGACCAAAAACCTAAAATATTGTTTTTATGCGATAGAGTGAGCTTAAGAGATCAAGCTTTGGGAGAATTTAACGCAGTAGAAAGCGATTGTAAAGTAATCAGCGCAGAAGAGATTAGAAAAAATGATGGAAAAATCATCACCAACGCAAATGTTTTCTTTGGAATTTATCAAAGTCTAGCTGCAAATTCTAAAGATCAAGAAAATACCCAAGAAGAACAAGAGAGCAAATTTTATCTACAATACCCAAAAGATTTTTTTGACCTTATCATCATCGATGAGTGTCACAGAGGCGGAGCAAACGAAGAAGGAAACTGGGCGTGCGTACTAGAGCACTTTTCATCAGCTACTCATTTAGGACTTACTGCCACACCTAAAAAGAGTGATAATGTAGACACTTACAGGTATTTTGGTGAAAGTGCGTATGAGTATAGCCTAAAAGAGGGTATAGAAGATGGATTTTTAACCCCTTATAAGGTAAAACGCATCACCACCACACTTAGCGAAGGCTATGTATATAATCCTGATGATCTCATAGAAGGAGAGCTAGAAAAAGGATTTTATAAAATGAGTGAATTTGAAAGAAATATCCATCTACCTCAATATAATGATTTTCTAGCTAAAGAAATTTTAAAACTTATAGATCCTATGGATAAAACCATCATCTTTTGTGCCAATCAAGCTCACGCAAGCGATATAAAAAGAGCTATTAATAAATTTAAAAGTGTTAAAAGAGATGATTATTGTGTAAGAGTTACGAGCGATGAGGGTAAGATAGGACTTGAATATTTAAAACAATTTCAAGACAATGACAAAAGCTATCCTGTAATCCTTACAAGCTCTAAAATGCTAACCACAGGCGTAGATGCTAGAAATGTCCGCAACATAGTACTTTTGGCAAATATAGGCTCTATCATAGAATTTAAACAAATCATAGGGCGAGGCACTAGAGTGTATGAAGGAAAAGACTTTTTTACCATCATAGATTTTGTAGGTGCAACAAAGTTATTTTATGATCCAAAATGGGATGGCGAACAAGTCAAAGATGAAGATAAAGAAGATAAAAGCGAAATTTGGGGCAAGCAAAATAAAAAAGAATCAGACAAAACAAAAGAAACAGAAAGCAAAAAAGCAATCACCGTGCATTTAAAAGGCACAAAACTCAAAGTGCTTGACATAAACACAAGCTATCTAGGAAGTAATGGCAAACCACTTAGCACTAAAGAATTTTTAGAATTTTTGATAGGCAAGCTAGCAGAATACTACGACGATGAAGTAAAACTTCGTGAAATTTGGAGCAAACAAGAAACTAGGCTGAATTTCTTAAAAACCCTTGAAAAAGATGGAGTGGATGAAAATGCCTTGAAAGATTTGGGTGAAATTTTTGATAAAAAGGATTGTGATATATATGATGTTTTGGCGCATTTGAGTTTTAATGCTGAGATCAAAACAAGACAAGAACGCGTTTTGCAAGTAGAAAAGAGTGAATTTTTAAAACGCTTCCAAAAAGAAAAAGCTCTGAAATTCATAGAATTTTTACTCGGTAGATATCAGCAATACGGCATAAAAGATTTTGATAGAAGCTTAGCTCCTTTGATAGAGCTTAGCTCTTTAGGTAATGTAAAAGAAATAGTCAGTGAATTTGGCGGGGTGGAGAATTTAAAGCAAAGTGTAGACGATTTGCAAAGGGAGATTTATGCAAGATAAAGATAATATAAAGACATATTATGAGTGTCTTAAAGAACTGTCTAAGGAAGAACTTTATGAAGGATTATTAGGATATGGAATGTTTGCAGATAGAATACCAAATTTTTTAACTTCTGAATATTTTTTTGAGTTCTGCAAATCAAATAAGCCATCTTTTGAACAGAAAGAATACAGATATATTAAATACGAAAGCATGAGAAATATTAATGTTCCTAGAGTTTTATCAATACCAAATCCATTTGCATATTATAAACAATGTAAAATTTTAAAAGAATATTGGAAAAAATTACAAAGATATTTTTACAAAAAAACAAAAAGTAATAAATATAAGATTAGTCGTATTCATATTAGAAAGCTATATGAAAAAAAACTTATTGATAATAAATATTACGATGTAGAAATAGAAAAAATTTTCATTATGAATTTTAAAAACTATAAACTTGATGGGACGCCGGAACAAGAAATTTTTATTGGTAAAGGATATAAGGTAAATGCAGATATTTCAAATTGCTTTCCTAGCATATACACACACTCGATACCTTGGGTTTTAATTGGAAAAATTGGTGCTAAAAAAAATAAAGGTTTTACGAAATTATATTACAATAAGATAGATAATGCTACACAATGGCTTAATTATGGAGAAACACATGGAATCTTAATAGGGCCTCATAGTTCAAACTTAATCTCAGAGATTATTTTGGTTGCAGTTGATTATAAACTTAGTAAAAAATATAAATATATTAGAAATATAGATGATTATACTTGTTATGTTAAGTCTCACGAAGAAGCTGAACAATTTCTCTTAGATTTATCCATAGAACTTAAAAAATATGGGTTATCCTTAAATCATAAAAAAACAGAAATTATAAAATTACCTAGCTCATTTGAAAAACCATGGAAAAATAAGCTAAAGCTTTTTAAATTAGATTCTTATAGTGGTGGAATAAAATATACTGGAATAATGCCATTTTTAGATATGGCTTTGAACTTAATGAAAGATAACAAAAACAATGCTGCTATTTTAAACTATGCATTTAAAATTTTAATTAAAAAGAAAATGACCCCAAGCGCTAAAAAATATTTTATTAACATAATTCATCATTTAGTTTTACTATACCCATATTTGATTTTTTTGTTAGATAAAATATTTAATGAAAAAGAGCTTATTACACAAGAAAATATAGAAAAAATATCTTCAGATATTTTTAATCTAGGCAAAGAAAAAAGAAACTATGAAGCAATGTCTTATGCTCTTTATTTTGCACTAAAATATAATTTTAAATTAAAAGAAAAAATTAATCTATTAGAAGAAGCAAAAAGAAAAGAAGATTGCATTTTAATGTTATTGTGTTACCTTTATGATAAAAAGAATAATAAGGATACAGAAGAATATAAAATAATAGCAAATAATTTTATTATAAATACAACTTCAAAAAATACAAATTTTAAAATTCTAGATGATGAATATTGGTTGTTTGCCTATGAAGTTTTATCCAGAGAAGACCCTAGTGCACTTAATAAATGTAAAGATTGGAAACAAATAAAAAATAGTAATATATCTTTTATTAGACAGGAATTTCAGTAATAATTATAAGAATGTATTAGGTTATTTAGAATTTTAAATAAAATCTTAGTTGATTAAAAAAGTAGTTATTTGAATTAAAAAAGGAGAAGCAATGAAAATGACAGGATTGGAAAACTTATACAAAGATATAAAAAATAAGCAGATGACTTATTGTATATTTAATTATACACACAATAGAATTGAATTGGAAATAATGTTTGATATAAACCCAAAACCATTTAAATTGCTTATAATTAAAAAGTATTCTAATAAAACTTTGTTGCTAGATATTTTAAATGGCTTTAAGCTAGATATATTTCTTTCAAAAGAAAAATATCAGATATTATTAGATATATTAGATATAAAAGGTGGTGGCGCGACTCCTTTTAGCACAAAGAAATTTTTTGAAGAATTAAATAGCGCAATTCCATCTGCAATTGTGCAATATGATTTAAATAGTAATTTAAGACATATCATTTCTCAAATAAAAAATTTTGAGGATGCTGATTTGATATATGTTAAACACTTGATAGATTGGAATAAGATTAATAGCGGTAAGCATGTGTCGCAAAAAAATAGGGATAAGACGGAGTATTTATATCCTGATATTTTTAAAATTATAAAAGATAAAAATATAAGCGTTGTTTATACAAATAATAAAGATTCTTCCAAATATACTAATATAGAAGATATTGAAATAATAAATGGATAGCGATATGAATAATATATTAACCTATAAAATAGATACCGAGCAACCTATCGATATAAAAGAGTTAGCTGAAAGTTTAATAGCTATACAAAATATGTATAGGAAAAGTATTATTAGCAATGAGGCTTCTATAAAGATTAGTGAAGTTAGAAAAGGTAGTTATGAATTTGATATTGTTGTTTTGGGTTTAGGATTAACTTTACCTTATATAGAAAATTTTAATTCAGCGATTGATTTTATTAAAAATTTAAAAAATTGTTATAGTTTTTTTAAGGATAATAAATTTGATAATAATACTAATCAAATTAATATTGATGATGCAAAAAATACCAGTAAAATAATACAACCAATTATAAGCATAGGCAATAATTCTACAGTTATTATTCAAAATGGTTATAGTGATTCTGAATGTTTTAGTGTTATAAGTAAAGAAGCAGCAGAAGTCCAAAAAAAAATTTATAGTTATATTGAAAATAAAGAAAGAAAAACTAAAGAAGAATTGCAAACATATAAATATTTTCAAAATATACTTGTTGAATTTACACAAACAAGAACCGATGATAAGCGTGGAAATAAATTATTATGTAAAAATATTTATAATAAAGAATTAAATGTTGAATTTTCTAGTGATTATTTAAAAAAACAAATTTTAGAAGAGCACAATCCGCATTTACATTTATACAATGTTGATTTACAAGTTATTTATGAAAACAATGTGCCAAAAATTTACAAAATTATTTCTATTAAAGATATTAAAAATAAAAATATTTAGGTTGCAAAATAAAATGATAAATTTACTGCAGGGTTGGGAATGGAAAAGCTTAGGAGAAATTTTTAATATTGAAAGAGGGGGCTCTCCTAGACCTATTAAAAAATTTTTAACAGATAAAGAAGATGGTATAAATTGGATTAAAATCGGCGATATAAAAAATCAAAAATATCTCTATAAAACAGAAGAAAAAATCATACAAGAAGGACTTAAAAAAAGTAAATTAGTCATTGAGGGAGATTTATTGGTTTCAAATTCAATGAGTTTTGGCAAACCTGTTATTGTAAAATTACAAAAAGGTGCAATTCACGATGGTTGGCTATTGTTAAAAGAAAAAATTAATCTAAATAAGGAATATTTTTACTATTTATTTTCTAGTAATTTTATGTATAGCTTTTTATCCTACCAAGCCTCTGGTTCTACTGTAAAAAATTTAAATATAGATAAACTCAAACAAATTGAAATCCCACTGCCCCCACTCAAAGAACAAGAAAGGATAGTGGGAATTTTAGATGAGAGTTTTGCAAAGATAGATGAGAGTATAAAAATCTTAGAGCAGGATTTGCTAAATTTAGATGAGTTAATGCAAAGTGCCTTACAAAAAGCTTTCAATCCCTTAAAAGACAATGCCAAAGAAAACTACAAGCTCCCACAAAGTTGGGAATGGAAAAGCTTAGGGGAAATTGGAGAAATAATTACTGGAACAACACCTAGTAAAAATAATCCTAATTTTTATGGAAATGAGTATCCATTGTTTAAGCCTAGTGATTTAAATGGAGATATGATAATAAAATATGCTAGTGATAACTTATCAAAATTAGGCTTTGACAATGCAAGAAATTTACCAAAAGATACAATTTTGGTAGTTTGTATAGGTGCTTCTATTGGGAAAGTAGGATTAAGTGGAGTTAATGGAAGTTGCAATCAACAAATTAACGCAATTATTCCAAATTCTGCTTTTACTTCAAAGTATTTATTTTTTGTATGTTTGAGTAATTATTTTCAAACAATTCTAAAAAAGAATGCTTCTCAAACAACTTTGCCAATTATAAATAAAACTGAATTTTCTAAATTACAAATCCCATTACCCCCAATCAAAGAGCAAGAGCAAATCGCTTCGCATTTAGATGAGCTTTCTTCTCATGTAAAAAATTTAAAGCAAAACTATCAAGCACAGATAAAAGACTTGCAAGAGCTTAAAAATTCATTACTAGATAAAGCTTTTAAAGGAAATTTATAAATGTTAAAAATTTTTAGAAATTTTAACACATTAGCTAGATATGTTAAAAATTTTTGTTTTTTTAACATATTCTTTTATAATGTTAAAAATTTTTAGAAATTTTAACATATGGAAAAATCATGAAAGAATTCATACCGCCAAAACTACCTCTAAATATAGAATTAAATTCAAATATTTACAGCCTTATCATCAAGGCTTCAAGAAAATTAGCAGAACTCAATGGACTTAGCAAAAGTATCCCTAATCCAAACATTTTAATCAATGCTTTAATTTTGCAAGAAGCAAAAGATTCAAGTGAGATAGAAAACATAATCACAACACATGATGAGCTTTTTTTATCTCAAATCGATGAAAGCAAACTTACAAGAGCAGCAAAAGAAGTAAAAGACTATGAAAATGCTTTGAAAAAAGGGTATGAGCTTTTAAAAAAAGAGCGTTTGTTGAGAAATGCACATATTTTAGAAATTCAAAAAAGATTAGAAAGAAACAATGCAGGCTTTAGAAAACAAAGTGGCACAATGCTTAAAAACCCTATCACAGGAGAAATCAAACACATACCCCCACAAAATCATAGCGACATACAAGAGCTTATGAGAAATTTAGAGCAATACATTAACGATGATACTTTAGATGAACTAGATTTTTTAGTAAAAATGGCAATCATTCATTATCAATTTGAAAGCATTCATCCATTTTATGATGGCAATGGCAGAACAGGCAGGATTATAAATATACTTTATTTGGTTTATAAAGGCTTGCTTGATTTGCCTATCTTATATTTGAGTGCTTATATTGTAAAAAATAAAGGGGAGTATTATAGTCTTTTGCAAAAAGTGCGAGATGAAGGAGCGATTTTAGAATGGATAGAATACATACTAAAAGGCGTAGAGCAAACTGCTATAAAAACTATTGAAACTATTGCCACGATAGAAAAAATGATGCTAAATGTAAGCGAAATTTTGCAAAATAAAACCAATTTTTATAGTAAAAACTTTGTAGAGCTTTTGTTTTCTCATCCTTATACAAAGATAGATTTTTTGATAGAAAAATTAAATATTTCTAGGCAAAGTGCCTCAAAATATCTTAAAATTTGTGAAAATTTAGGGGTATTAGAATGCATTAAAATAGGTAGAAATCATTATTATATAAATATAGAACTTTTAAGACTTTTTAAAAAGGGAATTTTTTAAATGCAAAATAAAATCGACAAAATCACAGACATACTAAGACGCGATGATGGTATAAGCGGTGCGATGCACTATAGTGAGCAAATCAGCTGGATATTGTTTTTAAAATTTTTAGATGATTATGAAGAAGAATTAAAACTAGAAGCTATCTTAAATGATAAAGCATATAAAAGCATTTTAGAAGAAAAATTCAGCTGGAGAATATGGGCAGCTCCAAAAACAAGCGAAGGCAAACTTGATGTAAAAAATGCTTTAAGCGGAGATGATTTGCTTAGCTTTGTAAATAACGAGCTTTTTGCATATCTAAAAAGCTTCAAAGATAATGAAAATTTCAAAAGCATAGAGTATAAAATAGGCGGAATTTTCGAGTTTATAGACAATCGCATAGCCAATGGACACACTTTAAGAGAGGTTATAAATTTAGTCGATGAGCTAAGCTTTAGTAAAGAAAGTGATGTATTTGCTTTGGGTGAAGTTTATGAAAAGCTTTTAAAAGATATGGGAAGCGATGGGGGAAATAGTGGAGAATTTTACACGCCACGCCCTTTGATAAGAGCTATGATAGAAGTGATAGATCCTAAAGCAAAAGAAAGGATTTATGATCCTGCTTGTGGGAGTTGTGGGTTTTTAGTAGAAAGTTTTTTGCATATCTTGTATGAAGACAGGGCTAAAAACAAAAAAGCAAATTTGAGTGTAGAAGAGCTTGAATTTTTGCAAAATGATGCATTATTTGGCAAAGAAAAAACCCCACTAAGCTACGCAATGGGTGTGATGAATATGATCTTGCACGAGGTAAAATCTCCAAATATCATCAAAACAAACACTCTAAATAAAAAAATCACAGACATAACCCAAAGCGAAAAATACGAAGTGATTTTGGCAAATCCACCCTTTGGAGGCAAGGAAAAAGAACAAATTCAAAACAACTTTCCCGTAAAATCAAACGCTACTGAGCTTTTATTTTTACAACATATCTTAAAATCTTTAAGCAACAACGGAAGATGTGCTATAATAGTGCCTGAGGGCGTGCTTTTTCAAAATTCAAATGCCTTTGTAAGCGTGAAAAAAGACTTGCTAGAAAATTTCAATCTCGAATGCGTTTTAAGCTTGCCAAGCGGAGTATTTTTGCCTTATAGTGCGGTAAAAACCAATGTGCTTTTTTTCTCAAAAGGAAAAAGAAGTATTTGCGGTGAAGATGATAAGGTGTATTATTATGAGCTTATACCGCCTTTTAAACTCACCAAAAACAAGCCTTTAGAATACGCACATTTTGAGGAATTTTTAAAAATCTATAAGGAAAGAAAAATCACTCCTCATTCTTATCTAGTTAGCATAAAAGAACTTGAAGAAAGAAACTATGATCTAAGTGCTAAAAATCCAAATTCCAAGGAAGAAAAAACCTTGCGTGAAGTAGAAGAAATCCTAAGCACTTTAAAGGCAAATCAAGAAAAAGCCAATGAGCTTTTGCAAAAAATACAAAATATTATCTAAACTACTGAATTTTAGAAAGGACACTTATGAAAAAAATCATCTTTTTGCTTTGTCTTTGCATTAGCTTTGTTTTTGCTAAGCAAATTTATATCGTGCATGGCTATGGCAGCGATGAGAATTACGGATTTTTACCAAGTGTAGCAAAGAATTTAAAAGCTAAAAATCATGAAGTTTTACTTTTAAGTTTCCCTAATGCTTTTTCGCCTAAGCTTGATGAGTGGATGCAAACCATGAGTCAAAATTTCACAAAACTTGATGAAAATACCTTTTTTATCACGCATTCTTTAGGTGGAGTTGCGGTGCTTGATTTTTTAAATTCGCTTGATGAAAGGACTAAAATCGGCGGTGTAATAATGGTTGCACCCTTTGATGAACCTTTGGCAAAATTGCCTATTTTAAATGATTTTATAAAGCCAAAATTAGACTATAAAAAGCTTGATAACATGATAATTCACAAAATCATCATCAGCGCAAAAGACGATAAAGTCGTGCCAATTTGGGTGAGTGAAAATTTAGCCAAAAAGCTAAATGCTAAATTCATACAAACTCCAAATGGTGGACATTTTATGGAAAGCGAAGGCTTTAAAGATTTGCCTTTGGTTATAGAAGAATTAGAGCGTATTAAATAACCCTTAAATATAAGGGTTATACAGCTTTATCCAAAACGCTTTAGGCTAAAATACTGCTTTATACTCGGATCTAGCTTTTGAGTCTGCAATGCTTTCACGCCTAAAAGTCCAAGTGCGGGAGCAAATTTAAACCCATGACTAAGCCCACCCATAAAAAAGAGATTTTCATCTAAAAAATCGATGATAAAATCATCATCAGGGCTTAAAGGATAGGTGCAAACACTGCCTTTGCTAAAATCTTTTAAATCAGGAAAAAATTCTTTGATATGCTTACCTATATCAAGAGTATCTTGCTCATAAGATCCAAATTCCACGCGTTCTTCGCGGGTGCTAATGATCTCCCCTACTTTATCTCTACCCACTTTTAATCCATCTGCAAAATCAGGAAAACCATAAAAATAATCGTCTTCAAATTCGAGTATAAACGCTGGAAAACCTTGTGAGAGTTTATAAGAATCCGTATCAAACCAATTCACCACTTTGCGTCTAATGCCCACAGGCACTTTTGGCAAGTCAAATTCACACACGCCCAATACTTCATTGACATAACTTCCTGCACTGATTAGAATTTGTTTTGCTTGTATGCTGGAATTTTGTGTTTGTATTTTATACACTCCATTTTCTTTGCATATGCGCACGATTTCATCACACAAAGTATGCGCACCGAGCTTGCAAGCAGCATTGATAGCACTTTTTACACTCAAATCACTATACACAAAGCCTGTATCTGTTTCTAACACACCAAAAAAATCATCCGATACGCAAATATTATAATTTTCTTGCAATTCTTTGGCATTTAGAATTTTTGCTTTAAGATCGTAATTTTTCACACTTGAGAGCACATTTTGCATAAAAGTAGAATTTGAGCCGATATTTAAAAGCCCACAACGCTCAAAAAGCTTGATATTTTGCTCTTTTTCAAATTCTCCCCAAAGCGTGTATGCCTCTTGTAAAAGCGGTATATACTTTTCACCCTCGCCATAAGCTATACGAAAAATCCTTGTATCACCATGATAAGAACCTTGAGTATGAGGTGCTTGAAATTTATCTATAAGACAGGTTTTTAAGCCCATTTTAGCCGCATAATACCCAGCAAAACTCCCCACACTACCACTTCCAATAACCGCTATGTCATAAGTCATTTTATCTTCCTTATATATCGCCAATTTGATACATAAAATTTGGAAAAAATTATACTATAAATATTAGTTCAGTGTTTATAAAAAATAAAAATTTATCCCTTGCTTAGAAATTTTGAGGATTAAAATTTAATTAAAAAATTTAAGGCGATCAATCACCTTAAATTCAAGCTTTTTATATTGCTAGAGTTTTAGAAATTTTTTGTAAGTTGTAAGCATTTTCTTAAATTTATAAAAAGTATTTAAGAACACCCTGAATTTTGACTTATAGCGTCTTGATAAGCTTTTAAATCAAGCTTATTTGCATCTGCACTAAAGATTGCAAAAGGCTTTAAACTCTTACATCCTAGATATTCAAATGCATAACAAATCGGCTTTAAAAGCTCTTCTAAAGTCGCACCATGATGCCCATCATAACTCTCTTGTGCGCCGCCTAAAGTCGTTACAATCTGAAATTTTTTATCTTTTAAAAGTTCTTTATTTTCTCCATAAAGAATTGCTGTTAAAACCCTATCTTGCCACTCTTTTAAAAGCGCTGGAGTGCTAAACCAAAAAAGTGGAAATTGAAAGATGATTTTATCGGCATTTTTTAATAAATCCATTTCTTTACTGACATCGATTTTACCCTCTTTGTAAATTTCGCTAAGATTGTGAATTTGCACTTGTTTTAAATTTTTAATGCTTTCAAACAAAGCCTTATTTACCTTAGAATCTTCCCAAAATGTATGTGCGAAAATGATTAAAGTTTTCATTTTTTTTCCTTTTTTAGTATTTACTAAATTATAAAGTGTAAGTGTAAATATTATATAGAATACTAGGGTTAATTATTTTTATATTTTTACTCTAAAATCACATTTTTATATTTCAAAAATGCTACATTATCACTTGTATTTTATATCTCATAAAACCTATATTTTTCATAAACATAAAAAAATGAATCCCCAAAGCTTAATCTTAAGACAAGCTTTGGCAAAACAGTATAAGTTCTAAAAGACTTTAACCCTTGAAAGTAAAGATTTATTGACGCATGCCAAAAGTGATAGCATAAGCCTCGTTTCTTACATCGAACAAAGGATCTTGTGGCGGATTTACTCCTTGAGGTACATCTGAAGGGAAATATACATCAAAATTACAATCTTCATCACTCAAAGCATTAACTTTAAAAGTTCCAACTAAGCTTTCTTTATGCTTACCACTCCATAAAGCTGTCGTTTCATTAATAATATCATTTTTATTTGCATATACTAAATACATTTTATATTCTACTGGCTTATTAGTCTTTACGCGATCTTTGAAATCTTCTTTTAAAAAATCACTACTTGCGCTTTTCATTTGCGCCTCATTTAAATACGCCACACCTTCACTTGGAACTAATTTCCATCTCGCTGGAAAATAATTTTCTCCATCTGCTTGTTTAAAATAAAAAGTATGAATACTAAAAAATGGAGTATTTGCTACACTTTTACTAATACCAATTTTATCAGTATATGCAGCAAAATTTCTATAGGAATCAACCTCTTGCATCATTTTACTTATTTTTTCTTGATCAACTTTACCATTTACAGGAAGTCTCATTTCAAAAAACTGACCAAATTCTTTAGGATTTTTTGCAAAATTTATTTCTGTATTTAACATAACCATAGTCCAAGAAGCAGAATCTTGAGGATCAGTAATTCTAATAGCCATGCCTCTTGTTTTGCTTTTATCATCTTTAAAAGCTCCACCTAAAGAATACCTTACTTGAATTGGTAAACTTTTGTATGTCAATAAAGGCACATCAATTTCTTTATTAATAGATTGTGCTGGCTCAAAAGTTCCCATAGCACAAAAACCTTTTGCATGATTAACTTTTACTTTGGGATTTTTAGGATCCGCATTGAGTTGATAAAAAATATCCGCTATTTTTTGTGCATTATATTTTACATCATTTGCATAAATAGCACTACTTAAACAACAAATAGCCAAACAGCTACTAATATATTTTTTCATTACAAACTCCTAGTTTCAAAATTTTTAAGTAGGCATTGTAATATTTAACTATAAACGATAATTTGCATTATTAATGAAAATTGTTATAAATTCAAATATCCTTATTATGCTAATATTTTAAGTTTGCATTTTTAAAATATACAACATCTAAATAGTAACTATAGAAATTTTAAAATTAACTTTTATATCTTAACTTTATTATTTCAAGTAAAAACTTTATTTTAAAACACTCTGTATATATTACATTATCAATATATAAATATATATTGACATATTAATAAATTTATATTATACTGCTCTAAAAATTTTTTAGGAGAAACAATGCAAGTATTTTTTAACACTTTTAAAGAGTTTTTATATCTATTTGTCGAGCTTTCTGTGCTTTTTATAGGAATTTCTTTTCTTATTAGCATTATCAACCAAAAATACGAAGGAATGTTTAGAAAACAACTAAGCGGAGATAAAATTTCAAGCTATTTTAAAGCTATATTTTTAGGTGCTTTAACGCCTTTTTGCTCCTGCTCTACCATACCGCTTTTAAAAGCATTTTTGGAAGCTAGGGTAAAACTTAGCGTGTGCTTGGCTTATCTTTTTACCTCACCTCTTATAAATCCTATCATTTTTTCCATGCTTTCTATAACTTTTGGTTTAAAGTTAAGTTTGACTTATGTGGTTTTTTTGGTATTTTTGATATTTATTGTTTCTTTTGTTTTTTCCAAATTTAAGGAAGAGAGTTTTTTAAAACATATCCCTAAAAATACAAAATCAAATATTTTTACCCAAACCACTCACAATCCTAGCAATTTTATTTTTAAACAAAAATCATGCTGTGCAAATACTCAAGATAAGCCTAAAAATATAACGATAAACTATAAAGAATTATTCAAAGAAAGTTTGAAAAATTATAAAAAATTATTACCCTATATCGTTGTGGCAGTTTTTATCGGTGCTTTTATTCATGATTTCATCCCTCAAGAAATTTTACAAAAATACCTAAGTGGCAATGAAATTTTAAGCATTATCCTAGCAGCGTTTTTTGGAGTTTTGCTTTACTTAAGAGTAGAAACCATCATCCCTATAGGCTTGATACTTTTACAAATGGGAATTTCTCAAGGTGTGATTATGAGTTTTTTAATCGCAGGTGCGGGGTGTTCTTTACCCGAACTTGTTTTACTTAAGCAAATGTTTAAGATGAAATTTTTATTATTGTTTATAGCTATCATTTTAAGCGTAGCCATATCTTTTGGTATGCTTATAAATTTCATATAAGGAAAATAAATGCAAAAGTTTTTAACCATCATTTCAGCGATCAACGATGAAAGCAGAGTGCTTATCCTATACCATCTTTTAAAATATCAAGAACTTTGCGTGTGTGATTTGCAAAAACTTTTAAACATGGGGCAATCAAGACTTTCAAGACATTTAAAAATTTTAAAAGATGCAGGATTTTTATATGTCAAGCGTAAGGGAACTTGGGCGTATTATGGTATCAACAATGAGCTTTTAAAACTGCATTCTGACCTTTTTGAAAATATTAAAAATCTAGATATTGACAACATAGTTTTAGAACAAAACACTTGCGAGAACGATAAATGAAACTTGCATTTATTTGTATTCACAATAGCTGCCGTTCTCAAATGGCAGAAGCACTAGCTAGGCATAAAGCTGAAAAAATGGGCGTAGATATCGAAGTATTTTCCGCAGGAAGCGACACTTCTAAGGGTGTAAATTCACAGGCTATAAGACTTATGCGTGAAATTTATCAAATCGATATGAAAAAGCATTATTCTAAACTCATTGATTCTTTGCCTCAAAATTTAGACATAGTCGTAAGTATGGGTTGTGGCGTGGCTTGTCCTAGCTTAAAATCAAGGTATTATTTTGATTTTGGATTAAAAGATCCTAGCGGAAGTTATGATGATGAATTTAGGAAAATAATTCAAATTTTAGATTATAAAATAACAGCTCTTTTACAAGCCATAAAGACAAATTCTCTTAAGGACTTTACATGTTAGGTTTTATCGATAGATTTCTCACGCTTTGGATATTTTTAGCTATTTTTTTGGGTTTAATTTTAGGTATCATTTTCCCCAATATTGCTTTATTTTGGAATTTATTTGAGTACAAGTCTGTAAATGTAGTATTGACTTTATGTCTTATTTTGATGATGTATCCGCCTTTGGCTAAGGTTGATTATGCAAAGCTTTCAAAGGTATTTGATTCTAAAAAAGTTATCTTGCTTTCTATGATTTTAAATTGGTTTATAGGCCCTTTTGCTTATGTTTATCTTAGCTTTTATTTTCTTAAAAGACGAGCCTTTATATATGCAAGGAGTTATCATCATCGGCTTGGCAAGATGTATCGCAATGGTGGTGGTATGGAGCGATTTAGCAAAAGGTGATAGAGAATACACCAGTGCTTTAGTAGCGATGAATAGCATTTTTCAAATTTTATTTTTTTCCACTTTGGCTTATATTTATCTGGATTTTTTACCAAAATTACTAGGTCAAAGCACTTTAGCTACAAGTTTAGATATAGATTTTTCAGCTCTAAGTAAAAATGTTTTGATTTATTTAGGAATTCCTTTTTTAATGGGCTTTATAACAAGAACCCTACTTTTAAAATACAAAAGCAAACGATGGTACGAAAATACCTTTACCTAAAATCAGCCCTATAACTCTTATCACCCTGCTAGCAACTATTATCATTATGTGTTCTTACAAAGCAAATGAAGTATTTCACCTGCCTTTAGAAGCTTTAAAAATAGCCTTTGTTTTGACTTTGTATTTTATCTTCATGTTTTTTCTAACTTGGTTTATTTCTAAGAAAAATCATCTTTCTTATCCTAAAACTTGTTCTTTATGCTTTAGTGCTAGTGGAAATAACTTTGAATTAGCTATAATCATTTGTATTGCTACTTTTGGGCTTCACTCAGAACAAGCTTTTGCAAGCATTATAGGCCCCTTAGTAGAAGTTCCTGTACTTATCTTACTTGTAAAATGGGCATTAGGCAAAAGTTTAAATTCTAAAAAATGAATCAAGCCTCATGATTCTTTGCAAAACTTATCGCAAGGTTGATAGTCCTTGCTTTCTGGATTAAACCTATCGACTTCATTTGCAAGCATTTCTTCATAAATTTTTATCTTTTTGCTTAAAACTTTTTCACTTTCTTTTAATGTTTTAATCTGGTTTTGTAATTTTTTCTTTGTTTGCTTTAACATCTCTTGTCTCTCTTTGGCAGTTTTTATACCCAAAGAGCAAAGTTTTATATAATGTTTGACTTGTTCTATTGGCATACCTGAAATTCTAAGCCATTCTATCCATTTTGCCCATTCTATATCGCTTTTTGAAAAATATTTCACACTATTTTCATCTTTTTGAACAAAAGGAAACAAACCTTTTTAGCCCAAAATCTTAAAGTATGAGCACTAATTTTTGTTTCTTTTTCTACTTTTTTTATAGTATAAGCCATATTTTCTCCTTTTTAAGATAAAAATAAAAAATTTATTTTATTTTTTGTGATAAAATAATAGCCAAATTATTTAGCTTTATGCTAAAAATAACAAAAATTAAAAGGAAAAACATGAATAATATCAAAATAAAACTTTCTGTTATTGCAAATTCAATTGCAATTTTTGCTTTAAGTATTTTGAGCATCATTAGCTTTTACTTTACAAAAGATTCTTTGTATCAAAGTACGCTTCATGCTGAAACAGACCTTCTTAAAGCAGCACAAATTTCTATAGAGAATTTTAGATCCAGAAATATATCTTTGCTTAATGCTCTTGAAAAAGATATATTAAATTTACCCTATGAAGCACTAAATTCTCAAGACAACATAGTTAATAATGTAGGAGCCATATTAAAATACTACCGCAATAGTGGAAATTTGCTTGCTGTTTATATTGGTTTAGATAATGGTGAAAATATCGTGAGTGATGATCTAAGCGAGAAAAAAAATACTAATATAACTATAAATGGAAAAGCCAACAACTATAATGCAACTACTAGGGAATGGTATAAAGAAGCTAGAAATAGTAATCAAACGTATATAACCCCAGCTTATATTGATGTTGTTAGTAATGAATACGCCATTACTTACTCTAAAGCTCTTTATAAGGATGGTAAATTTATTGGTGTTTTAGGATTTGATGTTTTATTAATTAGTTTACAAGATGAAATCGCTAGAACTCCAGGCAATACCTTTGTTTTTGATCATAAAGATAGAGTTTTTGCAGCCACCAACAAAGCTTTATTAGATCCTTCGGTAGACCATTCTCCTGTTTTAAATGCATATAAAGCTCATGGTGATAACAACTTCTTCTCTTATAAGTTAAATAATGAAGAAAGACTTGGAACTTGTACTAAAGTCTTTGCTTATACAGCTTGTATTACCGAGAGTACAGATGTAATAAATAAACCTATATTTAAAGCAGCATATATACAAGTTATAGCCTTAATTATTATGATATCTATTAGCATCATCCTCCTTTATTTCATCGTATCAAAATACCTCTCTCCACTTGCAGCTATCCAAACAGGTTTAACTTCATTCTTTGATTTTATCAACCATAAAACAAAAAATGTTTCTACTATAGAAATAAAAACCAATGATGAATTTGGTCAAATCTCTAAAGCTATCAACGAAAACATTCTTGCTACTAAACAAGGTTTAGAACAAGATGCTAAAGCAGTAAAAGAAAGTGTTGAAACTGTAGGAGTAGTAGAAAGTGGTAATCTTACTGCAAGAATTACAGCTAATCCTAGAAATCCACAATTAATAGAACTTAAAAATGTTCTAAATAGACTTTTAGATGTTTTACAAACTAAAGTAGGATCAGATATGAATGCTATTCATAAGATCTTTGAAGAATATAAGTCTTTAGACTTTAGAAATAAACTTGATAATGCTAATGGTAGTGTTGAAGTTACTACTAATGCTTTAGGGGATGAAATTGTTAAGATGTTAAAACAAAGTTCTGACTTTGCTAATCACTTAGCTAGTGAAAGTTCTAAACTTCAAAGTGCAGTTCAAAACCTTACTTCATCTTCTAATTCTCAAGCAGCTTCTTTAGAAGAAACTGCAGCAGCTTTAGAAGAGATTACTTCTTCTATGCAAAATGTTTCTGTAAAAACCAGTGATGTTATCACTCAATCTGAAGAGATTAAGAATGTTACAGGTATTATTGGAGATATTGCAGATCAAATCAATCTTTTAGCTTTAAATGCTGCTATTGAAGCTGCAAGAGCAGGAGAACATGGTAGAGGCTTTGCCGTTGTTGCTGATGAAGTTAGAAAGTTAGCTGAGAGAACTCAAAAGTCTTTATCAGAAATAGAAGCTAATACTAATTTATTGGTTCAATCTATCAATGATATGGCAGAAAGTATTAAAGAACAAACTGCAGGTATTACTCAAATCAATGAAAGTGTAGCTCAAATTGATCAAACCACTAAAGATAATGTTGAAATTGCTAATGAATCAGCTATTATTTCTAGTACAGTAAGTGATATAGCTAATAACATACTTGAAGATGTGAAAAAGAAAAGGTTTTGATTAAACTAATATGAAATATTGATTTTACATATTAGTTTATATGTTGGCTAATATATACAATTTAGATTGATATGCAAGTATCAATCTAAAGATTTTGATTTGTTGATACTTTTAACTTATTATTTACTAACACTTTTAATTGCTTATTCATTAATATCTTTAATTCGTTATTTGTTAAGTTCTAGGTTAGGTATTGGTTTGTTTTTATAGTTCCTTATTTACTAGTTTATTCTGTATTTTATTGTTATATTGTTGCTCTTGTGAATTAATTTGCTTATCCATTGAATTTATTTCTCACTTCACTTAAAATAAATCACCTTCTTGATTAAATTCCTTACTTAACTTCATGTTTTGCCTACTCGAAAAAATGACTCACTTTATAGATTGTAAAAATTAATATACGCTATATAACTTTGTTCGCTTATAAATTTATACATATTTATACCCAAAATTGAAAGCTAGCATGGAAAGAACTATTAAAGATAAAAAGATTTTTATAAAGAAAAATATAGTAAATTTCTTAAAAATAAAAATATGATTTTAGTTTTTATTATGATGATTTAAAAAATCCAAGCTAAGCAATCACAAAACAAAAATCATCTCAATGCATAGAAAATCAAATTAAGCTTATTGGGCTAAAATTTGATTTTTATCTCGACATAAATTTTGCCAATTAGAAGTAGTTTTAAGCTCCAAACACTGCTTTAGACTTTCTTTTTGCGCCTGAGTATTTTGCATTCTTTCATAAGTCATACTTTGTATATATAAAGCTCTAGCCCTATCTTTATCTGAAAGCTTTAATTTTAACAAATCTATTAATACTGCTAAAGCTTCTTGATTTTGATTGGTTTTCGCTAAAGTATCAAGATAAATAAATTCTAAATTGGGGCTAAAAAGATTAATTCCTTTTAAATTTTGATAGTCGATAGCCTTGGGCGCATAAGTTAAAATCGTTGTTTGCATATTGTGATCGTTTGCGTAAATTAATAAATTATCATAAGCTTCAACCATTGTAAAATTCATAGGAAAGCTTTCTAAAATTTGTAAAATTTTAATAGCCATATTATAATCATCCATTTTCAAATAAGACAAAAATTGCAAATAATAAGCTTTAAAATTCTCCTCATCACTCTTTAAAATTCTAGAATTTGCTATTTCTCGAGCTATATTTAAAGCTAATGGATATTGTTTATTATCATAAAGTATAGATGCTTTTTGCAAACCATAAAAAATAGAATCTTCATTATGATTTTTATCGATATAATCCATTGCTTGTTGCATATTTGAAGTTCTCATAAGACAAGCTAGCATTTGTTTTTTATTTTCTATCTTTTGTCCAATTTCGTAAGCATTAAATTGTGTAAATATATTAACAGCATTGATACAATTATCGGCTTTTAAATCATTGTTTAGAAGCTGAATAGCTGCTTGCTCTAATAATTTTGCAGAATTTGTTAATTTCTTATTTTCTATCTGATCTTTATAGGTCAAAACTGCACTTAAGTTACCCTCTTTATAATAAAGCGCAACATCTTCGCTTAAAGCTTTATTGACTATATTTTCATCTTTTTGAGCGTACTCTTTCATCAGGTTTGCATAACGCTGATGTAAAAATGTAGCATTATTATCCGCTAAGGCAAAGAAAACCTCATCATTTGCTTTTCTAATTTCATCTAAATATTTTCCATCTAAATAATTATCCATATATAAATCAAGATATTTGTTAGCATCACTTGATCTTGAAGTCATAGCTAGGGTTAAAGCTAGATCCTTTAAAACCTGCTCATATCTATCATCAATTTTAGGCATTTTTACAAAAACATCTTCATAAATACTTGCACTTATGTCATATTGTTTATGCTGATTAAAAAGCTTAGCAAGCTCTAAAGATCTAAACATATCCTTTGGAAAATATTCAGGATTGGCTTTTAAAATTGTATTGACATATTGCACAGCTTTATCGATTTGATTATTGGCAAGATAATCTTTGATTAAGCTCATTGCCGCCCTTGCTGCCAAATCTAAATTTTTGGTGTTAAAATAAATATCCTCATAAATATCTATAGCTCTTTCTTTCTCGTTTAAAGGATAGATGTAATCAGCATAATCAAGTCTTGCTAGCTGAGTAAAATAACTATTGGGTTGCTCATTATTTAAAATCGACATAGTATATTCTATATCAGCGCGTTGCGATAAAGCAATATAGGTTCTTAGCATAATATGCAAGACTTCTGGAAAATTCTTATCGCTTGTAAAAGTACGATTCCAATTTTTAGCCTCATCAATCATTTTTTCCAAAACTTGCTGATCGCGCATACTTGGATCTTGAGTGTAAATTTGGCTTTGTGCTCTAAGCTTATAAAGTATAAACTCATTCATAAAAATACTACCACGATAGCGATTGATAGCATTTTGAGCATCTATAACCACTTGAGTATAATTAGCCTTATCGTACTCATTTTTTATACGCAAATAGGTATTAATATCAGCACTTTGAGGGATGATGACAGGATCTGAATTTAAATCCAAAGCTCCGACATAAGGTAAACTTTCATATGGAAAATTGATATTAAAATCAAGTCCATCATAATCTTTTACATGCTCTAATTCTGGAGTAAAAATGAAAGTAAAACTCTTGCTTTTATGCATACTAGAAGAATTTAACTCCTTATCTGCATAAATATTTTGCGATAAATCAAACATTCTTGCACTCATTTTAGGCAGGATAATCATCTTAATCTTTTGAGGTTCTTTAATAAATTTTAGATCAAAAGCAGTGAAACTTTGATCGCTTAATTTATTATCTACTACACCCATAATCTCGCATTCAAAATGTATTTTATCTTCAATAACAATCTTTTGACAAGTAAAATCTAAGTCATTACTAGCATGTAAGACCGCAAAAGCTTGATTGTTCTCACGGCCTGTATTTAGGGCTAATTCAAAAGAAAAAAGAGTACAAATACTCAGCAATACCAAAAATATAATTTTCATACAATAATTATATTATATTTTGAGTAACAAAAATAAAGCAAATACACTAATCAAAGTACAAAGAGCTAAAATAAAACTCTGAATAAAATTTAAATGCTCCGAAACTTTAGCTTGAGTTTTTACAAATAAAGCATGGATGACTAGCTTTAAATACGCATAAAGCATAATAAGCGATGCTAAAGCCATAAAAAGAGCTAAATACCAATAATCAGCGACAATTAAAGTTTTTAACACCATCACCTTACCCCAAAAAGCTCCAAATGGCGGAATTCCAGCTAATGAAAGTATACAAAAGCTAAGCGATAGTGCAATCAAAGGCTTTTTAAACAACAAAGCATTAAATTCTTCAAACGAACTTCCCTTAAAGGTACTAAGAATCAAAAACACACCATAATTAGCAAAACCAAAAAGCACCCAATAAACAAATATAGAATTTAAAACATCATCGGCCGCATTTAACAAAGGTATACATGCTGCTAAAACAAAACTAGAATGCACTATAGAACTATAAGCAAACATCTTTTTGACATCTTTTTGACTCAATGCGGCTAAAGCTGCAACAAGCATTGAAAATACAGCCAATACATTTAAAATATTTTCAAATCCTAAATGATTTAAAAAGCTAAAAAGTCTGATAACTACAACAAACATTGCTATTTTAGGAACAATAGAGATAAAAGCGACCAAATTTACATGTGCTGAAGAATACACATCTTTTAACCAAAAATGGAAAGGAGCTAAAGAAAGTTTGATAGCACATAAAACAAAAATCATAACTCCTGCGCCTAAAAGCATAGGATCTTTATCAAGAGCCAATTTTAAACCCAAATCCAAAGTGCCTGTTCTAATATAAATCAAAGCCGACGCCATAACAAAAAAGCCCGAGCCTACTGCCGCAACGCTAAAATATTTAATAGCACTTGAAATAGCATTATTACTTCCGCGCATAGCAATAAGTGTATAAAGAGCCAAGGAAGAGCTTTCAAGTCCTATGAAAATCAAGATCAAATTTGAGCTTGAAACCATAAGTAAAAGCCCCGCTACCATAAATAAAAACAAACTATAAAATTCGCCTTGATTTTCTTCTTTTTGCATCAAAAGATATAAAAACGAAAAACATAAAATAACCAAAGAAGCATACAAAGAAACAATATCATTATTTAAAGTTCCTAAAAATCCTTTTGCTTCTAAGCCTTGCGCAGCGATATTATTTAAAATTAAAAAAACACTCACAATCAAAGATAAAGAGCTAGTAGCCATATAAAAAGTTCGATGA
This sequence comes from Campylobacter sp. JH23, assembly GCF_017846595.1. Lineage (NCBI taxonomy): Bacteria > Pseudomonadati > Campylobacterota > Epsilonproteobacteria > Campylobacterales > Campylobacteraceae > Campylobacter > Campylobacter sp. JH23. Next base: position 99,680 of record NZ_JAEQBP010000002.1, read on the forward strand.
AATTTCCAAAAACCCGAACAAAGCAAAAGCACGATAGCCACAGCAATCAAAAATGCAAAAGGATAGGATAAAGGGATATTTAAGCTGCTTAAATCGATATTACCTAACATTATTTTCCCCTTCTAAATGATTTAAAAATCGAATGGTTTGATCATCAATAGCTCTTTCTTTCATTTTTTCAACGATAAAATCCGCATCTTTATTTAAAGGATCTAAAAAAATCTTTGGTGCTATACCCAAATAAAAAATTAAAACTACTATAGGTATCAAAGAAAGAATTTCTCTTGCGTGCAAGGAGCAAGTTTCAAGCTGACTTTCTTTTTGCATAAAAAACATTTTTCTAAATACATGAAGCATATAAATAGCACCTAAAATAATCACAAGTCCTGCCAAAAGAGCATAAAGTAAATTAAGTTTTGCAACACCTAAAAGAATTAAAAATTCTCCAACAAAAGATATTGTCAGTGGTAAAGATATACTTGCAAGCAAAATCAAAGTAAAGAAAATAGTAAATAAAGGCGCTTTATTGGCTAAAGAATGATAATAAGAAATTTCAAGTGTACCGTATTTTTTATATAAAAGTTCAGCCATTAAAAACAAGGCTCCTGTAACAATACCATGTGCAAACATATAAAATACTGCTCCACTAAGTCCCAAAGCATTAAAAGAAAAAATACCTAAAATCATAACCCCAAGGTGAGAAATCGAACTATAAGCGATCAATTCTTTTAAATTTGAAGCACGGTAAGCAATTAGAGCATTATAAAGTATACTTACTATACACAAAGCTACCACTAAAGGCATAAAATACACACTTGCATCAGGAAAAAGTGGCAAGCAAAAGCGTAAAAATCCAAAAGGAGCCATTTTAAATGCTACAAGCATCATAGAAACTAAAATAGGCGAATTTGCATAAACCTTTGGTGCCCAAGTATGAAAAGGGAAAAGCGGTGCTTTAATAGCAAAGGCGATAAAAAATGCTCCAAAAAGTAAAATTTGTTCATTAAAACTCATAGCCGAAGCATTATTTTTCCAAATTTCTATATCAAAAGTGAAAATATTTAAAAGTTTGTAGGTCGCATAGGCTTGATAAATTAAAGCTAAAAGCATTAAAATCGAACCCGCAAAGGCATAAATAAAAAATTTAATCCCTGCTCTATAATCTTTACCATATACTCCCATAATATAAAGCAAAGGCAAAAGTGAAAATTCCCAAAATACATAAAAGAGTAAGCCATCAAGCGAAGAAAATAATCCCATAATCGCAAATTCTAAAAAGAATATGCAAGATACCATTGCTTTTTGCTCAATCTTTAAAAATAAAAAACTTAAAAATATCATCAAGGAGCTTAAAAGCATTAAAATCAAAGCTATGCTATCAGCGCCTATATGATAACTCATGAAATTGACTACCTTGAAAGGAAGTTGATATTCAAGGTTTATTCCATTTAAATAATCTTGCCAAATCTTGATATTTAAACCAAGCACCATTAAACTCGCTATGACGCTAAAAACTTTTATACCCCCACGATTCAAAACAAGAGTTACAAAAGCGGCAATTAAAGGAAAAAAGATTAGATAATTTAACATTTTACACCACCCATACCAAAATAAGCAAAATCACAAATCCTGCCACCAAAAATCTAAGCATTAAATTAAGACTATTACTCATAATTATTTTTTGCGAAATCAGATTACAATAATAAGCAATTTTGTCCACTATAGCATCAAAAATATAAGTGTCACAATGTTTTAAAACTGCACACAAGCTTTCGTATTTTGAAACTATAAATTCATGATAAAACTTAGGGATAAAATAATCATTGCTCAAAAGTTTATGGATTGTATTTTGCTCTATGCTATCTTTAAACCAAGAAGCCTTATAGGCTATAATGGCTAAAACTACACCCAAAACAGCCGCTACGCTCGCACAAATCATTACAAGTTTATTTTGAGCATCGATAAAAATGAGTTGAGTGCTAAGATATTCGAAAAAACTATGCTCAAACAAGCCTGCGATAATAGCTAAAACCACCAAAGGACTCATAGCCAAAAGGGCTATTTTACTTGCTTCATGTGGATGTTTATCGTGTCTAGAAGGAGTAAAAAATACCAACATTAAAAGTCTAAAACTATAAAAAGCGGTTAAAAAGGCTGAAATTAAAAGAATTAAGAAAATTCCATGATAATGAGCGATAAAAGAATAACCCAAAATCAAATCTTTTGAGAAAAAGCCTGCTAAAGGATAAATTCCTGCCAAAGCCAAAGAACCTATAGTCATAAAAATAGCAGTGATTTTTAAAGATTTAAAAAGCCCACCCATTTTTTTAATATCTAATTGATCATCCATTGCATGCATAACATTTCCAGCGCCTAAGAAAAGTAAAGATTTAAAAAAAGCATGGGTTACTAAGTGAAATAAAGCTATACCATAAGCTCCAAGTCCTGCAGCCACAAACATATATCCAAGCTGCGATAAAGTAGAATAAGCGATAATGCGTTTTAAATCCCTAGCCACCAAAGCCATGGAAGCTGCAAAAATAGCCACAAATGCTCCTAATAAAGCGATAAAATAAGAAACCTCAGGCACTAAAGAGTAAATTTCTCCTGCACGAATAACCAAATAAACCCCCGCAGTTACCATGGTAGCAGCATGGATTAAGGCTGAAACAGGCGTAGGTCCTGCCATTGCATCTGCAAGCCATGTATGAAGAGGAAATTGCGCGGATTTTCCCATAGCTCCGATAAATAAACAACTTGCAATCAAAACCAAAGCATTATGATCTAAATTTTGTGCTATGGCAAATACTTCATTGTATTTTAAAGTGCCTGCTTGGATATAAAGCCAAAAAATTCCCAAAAGCATACCCAAATCCGCAATACGATTCATAATAAAAGCTTCATTAGCTGCAAAAGAATAGGTATTGTTTTTATACCAAAAACCGATCAAAAGCCAAGAGCAAAGCCCTACCCCTTCCCAGCCTACAAAAAGTCCTAAAAAATTATCACTCATCACTAAAAAAAGCATTGAAAATACAAAAAGCCCTAAATAAGCAAAAAATTTATTAAAATCTTTATCATGAGCCATATAAAAAATACTATAAAAATGCACACAAGTTGCTACAACACCCACAACACTCATCATAGTAAGAGAAATAGCGTCTATGTTAAATCCAAAGCTTAAACCTATAAACCACTCAAATAAACTTACATTAAAAGCTTGATTGTTAAAAAGTAGATACAAAGAACAAAATGCACTTATGCCAATCAATAAAGAACATACATAAGCGACAAAAATTTTTCTTTCACTTAAAGCAAAACAACTTGCAAATAAAAAAGCTACAAAAGGGCTAAAAAGAGAAATCAAAGCTAAATTTTGCATTATCAAACCTCCTCTTTTAGGCTCTTTAATTCTAAAGTGCCTTTTCTTCTATACCAAAGTACGCAAAATGCTACACCCACAGCCACTTCGCAAGCAGCCACACCCATCACAAAAAGAGCAAAAACTTGTCCATTTAAATCCTGATGCATCTTAGAAGCTGCAACAAGAGCTAAATTTGCTGCATTGAGTAAAATTTCACTTGAAATAAAAAGCATAATGAGATTTTGTCTTTTTAAAATACCGATTAATCCTACAATAAACATTGCAATAGCTATAAAAAAATACTTTTCTACCATTATCTTTCCTTTGTAAGCTCTTTATGTGTAAGCACGATCGCACAAATTAAAGCGATTAAAAGCAAAATAGCTATAAATTCAAAAGCTAAAAGATATTTTGAAAAAATAGCAAAAGCAAGTTGCTTATTATAATCGAATAAATTTGGATCACTTAAAGCTAAATCACCCGCGATATTTTGGTGCTTAAAGCCTAAAAGCATAAACAAAAGCAAAACAGCACTTAAAATCACTAAAAGAAAAAAACTCTTCTTAGCTCTTAATTTTTCTTTAAATTCTTTGGAGCTATCAAAAAACATCATAGCAAAGCTATAAAGCCCAAGCACAGCCCCGCTATAAACTATGATTTGTATCACTCCTAAAAACTCTGCATCAAGTAAAAAATAAAAACCCGATAAAAAAACCATTCCACCGGCTAAAGCAGAAAGAGAATAAAGCATATTTTTACTCAAAACCGCTACTAAGAAAAAACCTAAAACCACTACACTAAAAAATGTAAAAGCTAAAATTTCTATCATTTAACTTCTCCTTGTGGAGCTAAATTTGGCAATGTGCATTCTTCATCAGTGCATAAATTTTTTTCTCTTTCTTGTAAAACTTCATAATAATTTGGAGTTTTTTTCACAAGTAAATCCGCATCCTTTCTAAGGCTACCCGCACCCTCAAATTCAACTTGATTTTTAAGCTTATCAATAGGAGTTAAAAAATCTTGTTTATAGCCAAAATAAGATCTTTGTTCGGCTGCATTTTCATACTCTGTGCCATGAACTATAGCAAGTTCAGGACAAACTTCAGCACAAAAACCACAATAAATACAACGCCCCAAATTAATACTATAATTTCCCACCTTTTTACGAGCATTTTCATCTAAAGAAGTTTCCATCCTGATACAATTACTGATGCAAATCTTCTCACAAAGCCCACATCCTATACATCTTTCATTTTCACTTTCTATAAAACGCATAAGACGGTGTACAGCGCGGTAGCGATTGTCAAGCTTTACCTTTTCAAAGGGATATTTTATGGTTGCGCTATTGTTTCTTTTTAGCATTTCACGCATAACCACCCACAATCCCACAAAAAGCTCTAATTTCACACTTCTTTTTAAAGCTTGTAAAATCTTCTGCCAAGTGCTAGTAGGAGTCTTTCTTTTTTCATCAATTAAATAATAATTTTTCATCACAAACTCCTATATAAGTACTGCAAAGGCAGTGATTAAAAGATTTAAAACCGCCAAAGGAATTAAAATTAAATAACACATTCTCATCACTTGATCAGGACGAAGTTGTGGAAAAGCTGCTCTAGCCCAAAAATACCAAAAGAAGATAAAACTTGATTTTACTATCATCATAATCCAGCCAGGTATAAAATAAAAGTCATTAAAACCGCCTAAAAATAAAAGCGTAATCAAAATCGCTCCTGCTATCATAGAAGCATATTCTCCTATGAAAAACATACCCCATCTCAAACCCGAATACTCCGTACCATAACCCGCAACGATGTCGGCTTCATTTTCAGTTAAACAAAGTGGAGTTCTATTGGTTTCGATAAATAAAGCAATCACAAAAAGTGCAAAAGCTAAAGGCTGTTTAAAAATAAGCCATGAAAAAAATCCATCGCTTTGATAATTGTTAATATCTATCAAAGAAAAAGATCCTACAAGCATCACAATAGCTATTAAAGCAAGGGCTCCTACACTCTCATAAGAAATGATAGCTACAAGCCCTCTTGCAGCACCTATGATTGACCATTTATTGTTACTTGCAAGGCCACCTAAAAATATAGCATAAAAACAAAGCCCCGAAGTTCCTATAACAAAAAGCAAAGCCACATTAATATCAGCAATCAAAGGCTGTATAGTGCGTCCAAATAATGTAAATTCAGGAAGCATAGGAATAGCCGCTAAAGAAACAAAAGCACAAATAGCTGCAATCAAAGGCGCTATAGCAAAAATCAATTTTTGTGAATTTGAAGGTATGATATCTTCTTTAGTAAAAAGTTTTATCATATCTGCTACAAGCTGAATAAGTCCAAAAGGTCCTACCATATCAGGCCCAATGCGTCTTTGAAAATAAGCCAAAACCTTTCTTTCTGCATAAGTTGCAAGTCCTGCTAAGGTAGCAAAAATTGCAATCACTATAATACACTTAATTAAAGCCTCTAAAGCAAAAAAAGCAAAATCACTCATGACTCGCTCCTAATTTTTCTAAATTTGCCACAATAAATCTTTCATCAAAAAAACTTAGCGTGTCGATTTTTTCGTCAAAATAAGGTAAAAAAGCCCCATTTTTTATGTCTTTATCTATACGCACGCTAAGACTTAATTCCTTATCTTTAATCTTAAGTTTTACAAGATCTTTATCTTGCAAGTTTTTTTCTTTTGCCAAATTCTGACTCACTCCTAAAAAAATCGCTTCATTGGTTGCACTTGCACGATTTGAAAATCTACCAAATTGATAACTAGGATTTGCACTGTAAAGCAAAATTTCATCTTCTTGTAATGTTAAATTTTGCAAATGGGGAGCTATAAATTCATTTTTAGCACTTTTTTTATGGCATTCTAAATTTAAATCATATCCTCTTTTGCATTCTCCACCATTGGTATAAAAATTATCAAGACTATCAAATTCCAAAGGAGAAAAACCTTTATTTATAGGGAGTCTCTTAGTATAATTTATAGTATATTCCTCATCAAAACCTAAAGCATTAGCCAAATCATTTAAAAAATATCCATCAAATTCTAAAGCTGCATTGGTTGGAACTACTTTTTTATCGTAATTTAAAAAAGTACCCTCTTGCTGATTTAAACTCGCACTAGCTAAATTTGCATGCTCTTCATAAGAAAAACTAAAATCACCTTTTTCATTGTAGCCTAAAGTCTTGCCTTCTTGCGTGTTTTTATCCAAATCACAAATCATAGCCACACCTAAGGTATTTGTATGTGTAGGATTTAAAAAGACTTTAAAAGGAGTTGTATTTTGGATCAAAGCTAATAATTTAGCCAATTTTTTAGCATTTTTATGAAAATAAAAATCACTTCCTATAATCAAAGTAAAATTAGCCTTTTTAAGCAATAAATCTTCTAATTTATCCTCATCTATACCCAAATTTTTAGCAAAAACCGAGCGTTTTACTTCTATAGTTTTTTTCACTTTTTTAGGCACGACTTTTTTCACTTCTTTAGAAATTTCATTACCCTCTTCATCTTTTTCTACAACTTGCTCTATAACTTCTTCATTAATACTTTCTTCTATTTCTTTATTCCCATTTACAAAAAATTCAGCTAAATTTGCTTTTATATTTTCATCTTGAGTGAATTTTTGAAGTAAGAAATATAAAATTTGCTCCTCATCTCCGCTTTTGTGAGTATGTGAAATGAAATTTTTAGAATACTTTGCAATGCCTGCATCTTCTATAGGATGAAAATAAAGTCCCGAGCCTTTATTCATCACTAAGGCATTGTTGATTTTATAGCTAAGCGTAGGCGCATCGTATCTTAAAAGCATTCCTGCAACGACTAAAAAATCACTTTTTGTGATATCTTGGGTTGTAGCATTATAAAACTCACCGCCATTACTTATAAATTCTTCCAAAAAGTCTTTAAATTTTAAAGCTTCGTTATTGATAAGATTTAAGCCGAATTTCTTTTTGAAATTTTGCAAAATCAAAGCTTCTTCGTTTGTGATAAAGCTATTGAATTTAATATTTCTAATCTCATTTTTTTCAAAAAGTTCTACAAGCTCTTTAAAAGCTTTTTCATCCTTACTTGCCTCATTTTGCGTATCAAAAGCAAATCTTGCAGCCTTATTTAAACTCGCAAAAGCAAAATCATTACTTACGCGATAAATTTTAGCTTTTTGATTGCTAATACCGCTTTGTTTGACATCATAATACATAAGCTCACAATCACTTGAATGCGGATTTGAAGCAGGAATTCTTTTTAACTCCCAAATATTAGAAGTATATTGGAATTTAGAACCTATCAAAGCCCCTGTTGGACATACACTAGTGCACTCTCCACAAAAAGAACAATCAAGCATATCTCCATTTGCAGGGCCTATCAAACTCTTTTGAAATTTCGTCCAAATCGCATAAGCGTCTTTACCCATACTTTCTTTAAAGCTATTATCTACACTATCACCTCCGCGAGGCACTGTTTTTAAAGCACTTTCGCCGATTTTATCCTTACAAACTGTGATACAACGCTCACACACTATACAAAGTGCAGGATCGTAATTAATCATTCCCCAATGTTTATGCGGTTTATGTGTGTCTTTAATCCAATGTCTTTGGATATTTACACGGCTTTTATGAGTGAAATTTTGCAATTCACACTCGCCTGATTTATCGCAAACTCCGCATTCTAAAGGATGGTTGATACAATAAGCTTGCATGATCTCATTTCTTTCATCCCAAAGATTTTGTAAATCACTTTCTACAACCATACCCTCTTTTGCTTTAGTATTGCAAGAATACACTTTTTTACCATCAGCCTCTACCATACACATACGACAAGCCAAAGTCGGGCTACAGCCTGAAAGATAGCAAATTGCTGGGATAAAAATATCATTTCTTCTTGCTATATTTAAAATATATTCGCCTTCTTCAAAGGCGCAATCTATGCCATTTATTTTAATTGTCATTTTGCTTCCTTTATGCGAATTGGAGTAAAATCAAAACCTTGTTGATCATAATTTAAAAAGGCTATAGTGCCTTGCAAATTTTCATCCAAACAAAGTGTGGTTTTAAGACTAAAATCCTTAGCCAAAACTTCGACTTCACTTTTATCTTTGCATTTTGCAATTTGTAAAAACTGCTTAGAACAATGCAAATTATCATCCTTTAAATTTGCTCTAAAAAGCACCAAACCATCATAGCTATCGAGCTCTTTTAAAGTACTCAATTTTGCATTTTTAAAATCACATTCTTTTTCATTACTGTCTAAAATTTTAAGTTTGTATTTTTGGCTTAGAAAATTTAGAAAATATTTAATATTTTCACTATCTTTGTAAGAATTAATATTTTCATCTACAATTAAGTATTTTGCATTTTCTAAAAAATCTAAAATTTCACTCGCCTCTTCTTCACCAAGACAAGATTCTGCACTCAAATATCCCTCATCTAAGTCTTGAAAATTATCCATTTCGCTCATCTTACAAAGCAAAGCTAAAACATAACTCAAACTTGCAATTTCACATTTATAAAATTTCGCATTTAAATTCTTATCTTCAAGGCAAGAAATATAAATATTTTCACCTTGAATTTTTTCACATAAAATTTTATTTTTAAGACTTAGCATATCCACAAAACAAAGCGCTCTTTCATAACTCATACGCTTTCCTTTTTAATCACTATAGTCCAATCCACTTGATTAAATTTCAAGGAATTTAAAAGCTCACAGCCTTGTTCTTTTACAAAAGAAAAACTTTTTTCAACAGGAGAAAAATCGCCGATTTCAAAAAGCACCACTAAAACCTCACCTTGTTTTGCTTCTTTTATGATTTGTGCTAAATCTTCAAAAAGCTCTTTGCTTTTTCTTAAATCTACTCTTCTCATCGATCTATCTCACCTAAAACTATATTTACATTTCCCATAATGGCCACAACATCAGCCAAATAAGTCCCCACAAGCATTTCTTCAAAAAATGCACAATGCCAATAACTAGGCGTTCTAGCCTTTAAACGATAAGGCCTTCCCGTACCATCGCTATGGATAAAAAATCCAAGCTCACCTTTTGGACTTTCAGTAGGCACATAAACTTCGCCTTTAGGGGGTTTTAAACCTTGAGTGATTAAAACAAAATGCTGCATTAAAGAATAATTCTGCGTTAAAATTTGTTCCTTTGAAGCACTTACATACTCAGGATGGTTGGCTAAAATTTCAGGTGGAGTATCTTTGTAAAGCGCGGCACATTGTCTAAGTATTTTAAGACTTTCGCGAAATTCTTGCATATAAACTTTATATCTAGCATAAGAATCTCCTTGCGTTGCATAAGGCACGCCAAAGTCTATTTCATTATAAAGCAAATAAGGCTCTTCCTTGCGTATATCATATCTTACGCCACTTCCTCTTAACATCACCCCTGTACAGCCCCAATTCATTGCTTGTTCTTTGCTTACAACACCTACATTTTCAGTTCTTAGGCGCCAAATTCTATTATCATCTAATAAAGCTTCATAATCAGCGATATCTTTAGGAAATTTATCGCAAAATGCCAAAAGCTCATTTAAAAAACCTTCAGGCAAATCAAGCATAACTCCACCTATTCTCATAGAAGAATGTGTAAGTCTTGCTCCACAATATTTTTCTATCAAATCCAAAACATACTCGCGTTCTCTAAAGCAATACAAAAATACACTCATCGCCCCAATATCAAGTGCGTGAGTTGCAAGCCAAAGCAAATGCGATGCGATGCGATTAAGCTCTAAAAGTATCATTCTTATCACTGCTGCACGGCGTGGAATTTCTAAGCCGCAAAGCTTTTCAACAGCTGCACAATAAGCATAATTATTAGCCGACGCAGCGATATAATCCATCCTATCAGTTGTCGGGATAAACTCTTGATATATCATATTTTCAGCCATTTTTTCCATACCACGATGCATATAGCCTATGGTAGGGCGCGCTTTTACAACCTGCTCTCCATCAAGTTCTAAAATAAGGCGTAAATTTCCATGTGCTGAAGGGTGCTGTGGCCCTAAATTAATAATCATTTTTGAGTCTTCTTGCTCAAAAGCTATATTTTCATAATAAGGTTTTAACTTGCTAGGAATTTGCATTTTAACGCCTTTTCTCTAAAATTTTTGCTTCGTCGCGTTTGACTTTTTTTACAAAAGCAACGCCTCCATCTTCTTGATACTCTTGTTTAAAAGATACCTCTTTTCTAGATCCACCTTTTGGTACTTCATGATACAATCTTGCAAAATTGAGTGTATCTTTATCATCTGCAAAACCTGGATCTCTTTGCTCAACTCCTACGACTTCGCGATATTCTTTACCAAAAATTTTATCGATCTCATACCACTGCGCAAATTCATCTCCTTGCAAAGGATAGGTTTTTAAAAGAGGATGTCCATACCAATCATCAGGCATTAAAATACGCTTTAAATTAGGATGATTTATGATAAAAATTCCAAACATATCATAAATTTCTCTTTCGCTCCAATTTGCGCCCTTAAAAACATGTGCTACGCTTTGCAAGCGTTCTTTTACACCCACAAAAGTTCTAACACGCACTCTTAATCTTTTTTCTAAATTTAAAAGCTGGTAAAATACTTCAAAACCATTTTTATCAGCTACAAAATCAATAGCACTTGCTTCTGTAAAATTTAAATATCCTAAGGTATGAAGCATTTGCAGGGTTTTAACATTGTCTTCTTTTTTGATTTCTATCACCCAAAAATCAAGTTCTATAAAAGAATTTATAATATCAACTTCTGTTTTTAAAACCTCATAATCTTGCTTAAATGCACTCTCATTGACATCCAATTTTTGAGTATGGGGTGCATGATAAAACCTATCTTTATAATAATTTTGAAGCTGGGCATTTTTTTTATCGCTATATTTTCTCATCACACCAACCTTTTTGGAGCTATTTTGCGACTAGCTTTTTCTTTTCGAATTTTTTTCTGTAAAATCATCAAGGCAAACTGAAAGCTTTCAGGGCGTGGGGCACAGCCTGGTACATAAATATCAACTGGAATGATCCTATCTACACCTTGAACGGTAGAATAAGTATTAAACATACCCCCTGTATTTGCACAACTTCCCATAGAAATCACCCATTTAGGATCGGGCATTTGATCATATAGCCTTCTTGTAAATTCAGCGTGCTTCTTACATAAAGTCCCTGCGATAATCATCACTTCACTATGGCGTGGAGAAGCTCTAAAAATCGTTCCAAATCTATCAAAATCATATCTTGATCCCCCTGCTGCCATCATCTCGATCGCGCAACAGGCGAGTCCGTAGGATAAAGCCCACAAAGAATTACTTCTCCCCCATTGAACAAGCTTATCTACGCTTGTTAAAACCACTGGCAAACCACTGGCATAATTTACTTGATGCTCTGCCATGCAAACGCTCCTTTTTTATAAGCATATAAAAATCCAACTCCTAAAAGTAAAATAAAAACAAATACTTCTAAAAGCCCAAACCATCCTAAATCTTTAAAAATCAAAGCCCAAGGAAATAAAAACACCACTTCTATATCTAAAAGAATAAAAATCAAAGCTACGATGAAGAATTGGGAATTAATCTTATTAGCTTGTTTTACCGGAATTGGACCACATTCATAAATTCCAAGTCCTAGTTTTTTACGATTTTTTGCAGCAAAATTATTGCCAATTTTAGAAGCTAAAAAAACCAATCCAAAAAAAATAACACTAGCTAGCACTAACATTAAAAATATACCGAAATAAGGATGCGAAGCATCAATGTGGGACATTTTTTCTCCTTTTTTTTAAACACTTTGAATCACTTCACAACAAAAAATAAAATTTACACACTTTGTTCTATTTTACTCTAAACTTTCTATATTGAAACTTAATAAGAATAAATATTGTTTAAAGTTTCATTTTTTTACACTTAAAGTTAACAAAAAACCCATCTTGATGAGTGATAAAAATATAAGAAATCAAATTTTCTTGCTGATAATGGTATAAAAATTTTAAGATTTCTTTTGAATTTTTCATATCAAGACTAGAAGTAATTTCATCTAAAATAAGCACTTTTGGCTCTAAGATCAAAGCGCGGATAAGTCCCACGCGAGTGGCTTCTCCTCCACTTAACTCATAGGGTTTTTGCTCTAAAATTTGTTTTTTTAAGTTAAAGCGATCAAAAAATTCTAAAATCTTTTCTTGCTCTTTTTTTATATTGAAATTTTCTAGACCATCTTGGATAAGATTTTTGATTTTTTTATAGGGGTTTAAGGCTGCTTTTTGATCCTGAAAACAATACTGAATTTCTTTTCTTAAAAGTCTTTGTTTTGTTTTATCAAGACTATGAGGATTTAAATTTTTATATATAATTTCTCCAAAACTTGGATTTTCTAAAAAACAAAGTATTCTAGCTAAAGTGCTTTTTCCTGCGCCACTTTGCCCTAAAATCATCAAATTTTCATTCTCTTTTAAAGAAAAATTGATATTTTCAAAAATCAAATGTTTTTCTTTTTTCAAATACCAATGCTTTTTAAACTCATAAAATTTACCTAAATTTTTAACTTCAAGCATGATAAATCCTTAAAAATTCATCCACTCTAAAAAGTTGCGCTTGATTTTTTTCTAAAAAAAGCACCTCATCTGCTAAAGAATTGACTAAATTTAAATCATGTGTGATACAAACTAAGCCTAAAGTATTTTTTAATTTTTTTAATATTTGAATGATTTTTTGCACATTTTCTTTATCTAAAGAAGCTGTAATCTCATCGCAAATTAAAATTTGAGGCTTGCTTAATAAAGCTAGAGCTAAACTCACTCTTCTTGCCATACCCAAACTTAATTCATTTGCATAAGAATGCCACAATAAATCTACATCATCAAAGCCTAATTTTTCAAGCAAATCAAAAGCATATCTTTTACGGTCCTTTTGATTTAATTTTGTATGAGTTTTTAAAATAAGATGAAATAAATTTCCTATATTCAAATACGGATAAAGACTAAGCTCTGCATCTTGTAAAACAAGTCCGACTTTAGAACGAAATGCACGAAGTTCGTTTTGATTTAAATTGAAAACAGAAACTTCATTAAAGCTCCATTCATCTGCGTTGATTTCAAATTTAGGATCAAGCAGTCTGATTAAGGATTTTCCCAAAAGACTTTTTCCAACCCCACTCTCACCCACAATCATCAAACTCTTAGCTATTTTAATATCAAAACTTATATTTTCAAAGATCTTTTTTTGATTTAATTTTAAGCTTAAATTTCTTACCTTCAAGATCTTACTCCACCGATTTTTTGCAAATAATTTCCAAGCCATAAAAGGGGTAAGAATAAAAACATAAGAGCTAAAAGTGGAAACAGTATCATCCACCAAGCGCCTATAAAAATAGCTTTTGAAGATTCGTTTAACAAGGTTCCTAAAGTCGGTATATTAAAACCAAGACCTAAGCCAAAAAAACTCAAAGTCGCTTCAGTAGCTATGGCATGAATGATATTAAATATAAAAAGAACAAATATTAAAGATTTTAAAGCTGGCAATAAATCCTTAAAAAAAGCTCTAAATTTAGTCCTTCCTAACACTATACTTGCTTTATAAAAGTCTAAATTTTCTAGTCTTTTTAACTCGCTTTCTACAATCCTTGCTATAAAAGGCCAATGCACTAAAGCGATTAAAAAAATCATTAAAAATATATTTACACCCACAAAACTTTGAAAAAACATCATCAACAAAAAAGCAGGCAAAGCTAAAAAAAGATCTAAAATTCGCATCCAAAAAGTATAAAAAAAACATCTTGCTAAAAATAAATAAAAAAGAGCAAAAAATATAGACAAAAAAGAACTACAAATTCCTATAAATAAAGAAATTCTCAAAGCAAAAAGCAAACGCGAAAATACATCTCTACCTAAAAAATCAGTCCCTAGATAATAAGTCAAATTAGGAGCTTGGTGCAAATGATTTAAATGACTTTCTAAAACATCAAAAGGAGCCAGTAAAGGCGCAAACAAAGCACTTAAAATCAAAAACATTAAAGGCGTAAGAAAAAGTATTATCTTAAACAAATTTCAACCTTTTTAATCTTGGATTTAAAATCCAAGCAAAAACATCGCTTAAAAATGTAAAAAAAGCAGCAAGTAAAACACTAAAAAATATCAAAGCCAAAGCCATAGGAAAATCCTTAAAAAGAATGCTTTCAAAAAGCAAACTCCCAAGCCCCTCATAAGCAAAAACACTCTCAACCACATAAGTTCCCATCATAAAACTTAAAGCACTGCCTCCAAAATAAGCTATAATAGGGCTTAAAGAATATCTTAAAACCAAAAAATAAATATCTTTTTCCCTTAAGGCTCTAGCGTATAAATTTTGAACAAAAATTTGTGAAAAAGTTTCATTGATAAAATTTCTAGCTATGCGTAAAAACAAAGCTAAATGAGATAAAACAAGCACTAAAACAGGCAAAATAAGATGTTTTAAGCGGTTAAAAAAATCATCTTCAAAGCCTATATCACTAGTCCCTGTTATAGGCAAAACCTGCCAAAAAATTCCAAAAATCAAAACAAAAAATAAAGCCAAAACAAAAGGCGGTAAAGCAAAAAAGTTAAAGGCTAGAAAAGTGATCAATTTATCTATAAAACTTTCTTTATAATAATGCCCCAAAAGAGCAAGAAAAACACTGAGTAAAAACAAAAGCACTAAGGCGCTTAGGCTTAAAATCAAGGTATTTGCCATCCTTTCTTTAATGAGCTTTAAAACACTTTCCCCACTTAAAAAAGAAACACTTAAATCCCCTTTTAAAGCCTTAAAAAGCCAAATTTGATACTGCTCTAGCAAGGGCTTATCCAGCCCTAAATTGGCTTCTATTCTTTGAACCAATTCCTTGCTTTGAGAATTGACTTTATTTGCATACGCTACACTACCTTTACTAAAATAAAGCAAAACAAAGCATAAAAAAGTGCTAAAAAATGCGATAAAAATACTAAAAACTAAGCGTTTTAGCACTTATTTTTTACTCCACTCATAAATATTCCAAGTAAAACCTACTCCATGATGGCCTAAATTTCTTGCTTTAACACCCTCAAGTTTAGCATTATAAACTAAGGCAAAATCAAGATAAGTTAGAAAAATAAAAGGAGGATTTTCATACAAAGCATCTATAAAATCTTTATAATATTTTTTTCTCTCTTCTAAATTTGAAGTATTTCTTGCTTTTTGCAAGGCTATATCTACCTTTTTATCATGATAATGCCCAAAATTCCAACCCTCATTATTTAAAGCACTATCTTGCGAACTTTCAAACACTCTAAAGGTATGAAAATCAGGATCTAAAGGACTTCCCCAACCCACTAAAAAACTATCTACTTTAGAATAATCAAAACTGCCCGCAGGCTTTGCTACAACCTTAGCTATAACCCCTATTTTTTTAAACTCGCTTTGCAAAATTCCTGCCAAACTCACCCTTAGAGGATCATTACTCATAGTCCAAATTTCAAATTCTAAAATCTTGCCATCTTTTTCAAAAATACCCTCATCGTTTTTCTTAAAACCTAAAGCCAAAATCAAATCTTGGGCTTTTTTAGGATTGTATTCATAAGTTTTAAAAGCTTTAGAATCCGCCCAAGAACGCTCTAAAGGATGATTGGCTACAAAACCATAATCATGCAAAAGATTTTTGACTATACTTTGCTTATCAACAGCATAATTTAAAGCCTTTCTTATTTGAATATCTTTTAAAAATTCATTCTCTAAATTAAACATTAAAGCTCTATAATCAGCAGATCTTTCACGCAAAATTTTAAAATTTTCATCCTTTTTAAAAATATTCAATAAAGAAACATCAATCAAAGCCGCATCAATTTTGCCATTTTTAAGCTCTACGCTTGCAACCGAAGGATCAAAAATATGTTTGATGATAAGTCTTGGGGTTTTTACTTTTGTAAGATAAAAATTCTCATTAGCTTTAAACTCTACATATTCGCCCTTTTTCCATTTTACAAATTTATAAGGACCTGTGCCTATGGGATTTTGATTAAAAGAAGCAGTATTTAAGTCTTTATCACTAAGTAAATGTTTAGGAAGCATTCCTATACTTAAAGCATCTAAAAATGCAGGAAAAGGTTTAGAAAGCGTGATTTTAAGATGATAAGGATTTAAAATTTCTATACTTTTAATATCTTCAAAATTCACATAAACTGAAGAATTATTTTTAGGATTTTTAAAAGCTTCAAGACTGAATTTAACATCATCGGCACTAAATTTCACTCCATCGTGCCACAAAACATCTTCACGCAAAAAGATATCATAGCTAAGTCCATCCTTGCTAACATTCCACGACGCAGCTAAATCAGGCTTTAAGCTCATATGCTCATCAAAACGCGTAAGTCCTGAAAATACAAGATTAATCACCGCATCATGATCTTCGCTATATGCAGGATTTATCCTTGAAATTTCATTTTCCACAGCTACGATTAAAGTATCTTTTGGAATTTTAGCCTCAAGATTGAAAAACAATAAAAATAGTAAAATAAACCATCTAAGCACTTGTAACTCCTCAAATTTAAAATTAAAAAAATTATAAAATAAAAAATAAGAAGCCACAAGCCCTATAGGGGGATAATTTGCTTTAAATTATGGATTTTATTTATCAATTAAATTGCTTCTCACTACATTCATCCAATAAATACGCTATATGCTGCCAAGATATACCCGTAGCATCGCTTAATCCTATCTCGCAAGTGCTTGATGTACTAAACCCGCGCTTAATATTTGTTTTGGCATAAAATTTTTTAAAGCCCTTTGTAGCATTAATATTTAATTGAGGCTTGAAAAAGCCTTTGTATCCAGCAAACCCGCAACAATAGGTATCATTATCTATTAATACTTTTCCATTCGTGCATAGCTTTGCAAGCTTGATTATATTTTCATTTAAACCAAGCTTTCTAGCAGCACACATGATATATAATCCTACATTCTCATTGATTTTATCAATGCGTAACTTAGGAGCAATAAATTTTAATAAATACTCGCTTAAATCATAAATTTCATACTTTAAATGATCGCTAATTAACTTAGCACTACAAGCACTATGATCTAACACTATGGGCGAGTCTATATTGCTTAAAAAATCATTGATTTTTTGTATATTTTTATCTTGGATATCTTGAAAATTCTCATAAGCCTTACCACAACATAAATCATTGGGTGCATAAATAATGCCTATATTTGCTTTTTTACACAAGCTCTCAAATACTTCTTGCAAACTTCTTTTATCATGCATTTTTTCATTTGGTTTAAAGCTTTTATTAAGACAGCTTGTAAAATAAACCACATTATAAGCTCTTTTACGACTTTTTAACTCATAATCATTCACCTTAGGCAAATACGCCCTAGTTCTTGGTATAATGCTAAGAAAATTGCTTGCTTTTTCGAGCTTATTATCAAGACTTAAATTATCAAATTTATTTGCGATACTTAATGAAAATTTAGCAATTTTTAGAGTTTTTTCATGATTTTTATATGCTAGATTTCCTAAAATTTTAGATATAAATCCTATATTATTTTTTCTATATTTTAATGAAAAATCAGCAAAATTAATCCCCAAAGGACATGAAAAAGAGCACACCCCACAAGCAGCACAAGAGCTGTCTACTAAATGATTGTAATATTTTTTAATATCCTTTAATTTTGCTTTTGACTCATCATCATTTAAGCTTTCAAGGCGTTTGATCTCTCGTAAGATCGCAATTCTTTGTCTTGGAGTAATTGTATATTCATTTGATGGACAAAATCTTTCGCAAAATCCACATTCCATACAGGTATTTAATTTCTCATCAATCCAACTGGCTTGTTTGATATTTTTCTTATAAATATCTTTATCATCGCTAATGATTACATCGGGATTAAATAAATTATCCTTATCAAAGATACTTTTGATTTTTTTATTAATCAAATAAGCTTGCTTACCCCACTCTACCTCCACAAAAGGTGCCACCATACGCCCTGTGCCGTGTTCAGCTTTTATACTTCCACCATAAGAAACTACTATATTAGACATTTCTTTAACTAGATTTGAAAAATTATCAAATTCAAGCTTATTGTTTAAATCCGGTGTGATAATAAAATGGATATTGCCTGCTAATGCATGGCCAAAAATGATTCCATTATCACTAAAACCATATTTATAAAACAATTCTTGAATGCTTTTAATTCCATCAGCTAAATCCTCGATATTAAAACACACATCTTCAGTAATTACAGTTGAGCCTGCCTTTCTAAGACTAGCTGCTATAGGCAAGAGTGCTTTTCTAATCTTCCACCATAAATCATATTCGGCCTTATTCTTACTAAAATATGACTTATAAGCTAGTTTGGAAATTTCTTTTATTTTATTTATATTTTCATCAAGCTTAAGCTCATTACTATGCTCACTTTGGATCAATACACAAGTATTACCCTCTTTAATATCAGCTAAAATATCTCTTAACTCATCATAAGTTGATGCAGCTTTTAAACTTGCATAGTCCATTATTTCAGCAGAACTTATAAAATCAACTTTAGCAAATTCTTTTATAGTGTTTGCAGCATTATTGATATTATCAAAAAACAATAAAGCACAGGCCTTAAATTCCAAATCATCCAAAACAGCAAGCTTAACTTCGCTTACAAATCCCAAAGTCCCTTCAGAGCCAACAAGTAAGTGTGCTAAAATGTCTATTTCATCATCATAATCAACAAAGGCATTAAGGCTATAACCTGTGGTGTTTTTGATTTTAAATTTTTTGATTATTAAATCTTTTAATTCTTTATTAGCATTAATCTCTTCTTTGATCTCTCTAAGTTCATTAATTAATTTTTTATTTTCATCTTTAAATCGAGCCACACTTAAAGCATCGCTGGTATCAAGCATACTACCATTTGCCAAAATCACCCTAATACTTCTTAAGGTTTTATAGCTATTATCCTTAGTTCCACAGCACATTCCGCTTGAGTTGTTATTTATAATCCCTCCAATTAAAGCTGAATTTATAGTAGCTGGATCAGGTCCTATTTTTTTCTTCAAAAAAGCAAGACTTTCATTAGCATGAATGCCTACTACACCACATCCTAAAGTAATTTCGCTAGCGTCTTTGTTAATTTTTATTTTTTTAAAGGCAAATTTAATCACTACAAGCACTCCATCGCAAGAGCTTTGTCCACTTAAACTTGTACCTGCTGCTCTAAATGTTATAGGAGTTTTATAAGTATTTGCTAATTGAATAATTTGCTTAATTTCATCTTCATTTTTAGCAATAATCACTATTTTTGGAATATAAAAATAACATGACGCATCAATGCCATAAGCATAACATCTAGCATAATCATTAAAGATTCTATCCTTAAAAATATACTTAGCCTCATTATAAAAAGCTTTAAAATTTGCCATAGTCCCTCTTTTTAATTTATTATCAATTATATAATTTAATAATTTAAAGATAATTTTAAATTTATATTTTTGAGCATAAATTTAACCAAAGTCAATTTTTTTATTTAGATTAAAAGTTAGAATACGCTCTATTTTAAAAAAATTAAGAACTAAAAGGAAAACTATGACACAAGAACAAATTCAAATTATCAAAGATTGTGTGCCTATTTTACAAAAAAATGGAGAAGATTTAACAAAAGAATTTTATAAAATAATGTTTAATGACTATCCTGAAGTAAAACCTATGTTTAATATGGAAAAACAAGCATCTGGAGAACAACCAAAAGCCTTAGCTATGGCAATTTTAATGGCAGCTAAAAATATAGAAAATTTAGAAAATATGAGAAGCTTTGTTGATAAAGTAGCTATAACCCATACAAAATTAAATGTTAAAGAAGAGCACTATCCTATAGTGGGGGCTTGTCTTTTAAAAGCTATCAAAGTAGTATTAAATGCAGATGAAACCACACTAAAAGCTTGGGAAGAAGCTTACAAAGCTATCGCACAATTTTACATAGACATTGAAAAAGAAATTTATGCAAAAGCTAAGTAATCATAGGCTTTGATGTTCAAAGCCTATTTTAAAAATGCTATCCCTGCTTTAGCTATTTTTACATCCTCATCTAAGTGTGCTCCACCCACACCTATACCACCAACAACAACTCCATCTATAAAAATCGGCACCCCACCAGGCATAATGGAAAACTTATCATCTAAATAACGAATATCTTCAGGTATTTTACCATCTTTTACACCTTTAAAAATAACCGCTGTTTCTCTTTTTTGTGAAGTGGCCGTATAAGCTTTTTTATAACTAGCATTAAGTGTATGCACGCCCGCCTTATCATCTCTTAAAACTGCTAAAATTTGGCCAGATTTATCTACTATAGTAATACTTACATAAAAGCCATTTTTTCTTGCTTCTTTCTTTGCAAGCTCCAAAATCCCTTCAACCATTTGTGTAGTTAACACAGGCTCTTTTACAAGCTCAAAAGATTTTGCCATTAAACTTACTCCTAAAAATACACATAAAATGAGTAATTTTTTCATTTTTTTCCTTTAAAATTTTTCTACCGCATTTTTTGCTAGTTCTTTTATATCGCCTTTTAATTCACAAATTTGACCATTTTGTGCAAGTAAAATTCTATCAGCCATATCAAAATACACATCATCATGTGTGATAGCAAAGATTGTTTTACCTTGCTCTTTTAGCAAAGGTAAAAGTTTTTTATAAAAAAATCTTCTAAAAACAGGATCTTGATCAGCCGCCCATTCATCAAGCACTAAAATATCCCTTTCTTCAAGCAAGGCTATAAGCATAGCTAAACGCTTTTTTTGCCCTGTAGAAAGTTTGGTTAAGGTCAGTTCATTATCTTTGACACTTGTTTTATCTTTAAGTTCTAAAAACTCCAACCAAAAAGCAATTTTTTCTTCGCTTGCAAAATTTTCTTTATTTAAGGTTTTAGTAAAAAGATGAAAATCGCTAAAAACAGCAGAAATAAGAGATCTATACTCATCTAAATTTTTATCATCTATAAGCGTATCATCAACATAAATTCCGCCTTTGCTTGGCTTAAAAAGTCCTGTCAAAAGCATACAAAAAGTGGATTTACCACTTCCATTTTTACCTATTAAAAATACCAATTCACCTTTTTTAAGCTCTATATTTACAGGATTTAAATGAAAATTTTCTTCATAAGCAAATTGAGTATTTCTAAAAGAAATTTTTTTCCATTCACTGATATAATGTGTTTTTTTAAAACCTTCTATATAATCATCTAATTCCAATTTTGCGATCTTATCCAAAGCGATTTTTGCCAAAAGCAAAGTAGGAAAAGATCCTATCATAGATACTAAAGGGGTTCGTAAAAACAAAATAGAAAGAGCTATAGTTGTAGCATCTGCAACACTTGCCCATTCAAATTTTAAAGCTAAGTAAAACTCTACACCCACTAAAGCCAAAAGAGTTACATTTGTCCAGTTGTTTGAGAGATTGTTAAAAAGATTACCTAAAGTACTATTTTTCTTTTTCAATCTTGCATTATTTTCAAATTCATCTTCATAATAAAGCTTGGCTCTATCACGATTGATCAAAAGTTCTTTATGTCCATCTAGTATATTTTGGTAATTATTTTGCAAAGCATCATCATTTTCCCTTGCCTTTCTAAAATACTGATATACTTTCATCATCAAAAAATTATTAGTAATAAAAATAACCATAATCCATACCACACACAAAGCAAAAATTTGTGGTGAAAGATAACATAAATAAACACTAGTGCATAAAATCAATATACTTGATTGTAAAAAATCAGGCAATCTTAAAAGCCCAAAAGATATATTTCTCACATCACTTCCCAAAGAAGCTAGAATTCTTGCCTTGCCCACTTTTGCAACTTTTAACAAAGGAGTATCTAAGATCTGTTTTACCACGCGTCTTTGCATCTTAAAAATGAAATTTTGACCAAAAACACTTAATCCTAACTCTACTATGGTAGAGCTAAGAAAAAATACTATAAGCAAAGCGATAAAGTATAAAATAGGAATATTTTGTGTATTTTTAAGTAAATAATCATTGATAAAGACTAGGGTTAAAACCCCTACAGCGCTTGTAATAAAAGAAAAAATCAAAAAAGAGATGAATTTAAATTTATTTTGTTTAAGCAATTCTAAAATAAAAGGCATTGATAAAAACTCCGAAAGTATAATTAAAAAAATTAATTATAGCATTTTAAGAGCGATTATCAAAATTTATTTTATCCTTTACAAGAAAAACAGCACAAATAGCCAATAAAGCTAGAAAAATCATATATATACTCATTCCATATAAAAATGGATTTTCGCCTCTAGTAGCAAGAGCATTGAGCCAAAAAATAAGCTGAGGAGTAACCCCTCCTGCGATAGCATAAGCGATATTATACGAAAAGGAAATTCCTGAAAATCTTATTTTAGCTCTAAAAACTTCACTCATTAAAATAGGGGCAAAGACATTAATCCCACCTAAAAAACAAACACTTGTATATAAAATACAGGTTAAGACAAGATTTTTAAGATCATATAAAGCATAAAAATACAAGCAAGAAAAAAATGCAAAAACTAAAGAAAAGAAAATGCAAATTTTAAACAAACCTAATTTATCCACAAGATAGCCCATAAACACTCCACCTAGTGTTATACCTAAAATTCCTAAAACTTGTAAATAACTTCCTTCAATCGCACTCAAACCCAAAATACTTGGCATAAATTTAGGCATCAGTAAGATAAGCACTACAACACAACCTGTTAAAACCCAAGTTATAAAGATAGATGCGAGCATATTTTTGAAAATATTTTTTTCTTTAAACAAATCCTTAAGTGGAAAAGCACTCAAACTCCGTTCTTTTTGCATTTGTTTAAAAATAGGAGTTTCTTGTAAAAATCTACGCAAATAAATAGAAATAATCCCAAAAATTCCACCCACAAAAAAAGCGATACGCCACGCATAAGCTGCGATTTCTTCGGTGCTAAAAAAAGCATTGATCAGTAAAAATACCATACTTCCTAGTAAAATTCCCAAAGCCATAGCCGAATTTAAACAACTCAAAGAAAAAGCCTTTTGATCTTCTTTGCAATGTTCTCTTACAAAAACCCAAGCACCAGGTAATTCTCCGCCTATAGCAATACCTTGAAAAATTCTTATAAGTATAAGTAAAAACGGTGCTAAGAAACCAAGAGTTTCATAACCAGGTATAAAAGCCAATGTAAAAGTAGGAAGCACCATAAGTAAAATACTTAACATAAACATATTTTTACGCCCAAATTTATCACCAAAATGCGCCATCACTATACCACCTAAAGGGCGCGCTAAATAACCTGCAGCAAAAGCTCCATAAGTATTTAACAAAGTCCAAAATTCACTCATATCTTTAGGAAAAAATACTTTTGCGATATATTCAGCAAAAAATACAAAGATGATAAAATCATAAAATTCTAAAGTTCCACCTAGCGACGAAAGTCCTAAAATTTTAAATTCTTTTGTACCTAGTTTTGATTTTTTCATTATTTTATACCTTAAAGAATTTTAAAAATAACCATTATACTACAAATATTTATAAAACAAACAATCCTTTTCAATTTAATTTAACTCATTTTGATGATAAAAATCATAAAAATCAGCTTAAGCAAAATTTTTAATAATTTTTCAAAAAAACGACACAAGCTGTCATAAGAATACTTTATACTTTTTTTTGAAATTAAAATCAAGGAAAAAAAATGCAAACCCGAGCTTTAAAAACCCCAAATACTTTTTACAAGACAAAAAACTATATTTTTATCTATAGTAAAAAATAACAATATTTTAGCAAGGTAAAAATGATGATTATTGTAGGGATTTTAGGACTTATCATTAGTACAGCGGTTTTGTTAACTTGTGGAGTATTTTGGGTTTTATTTGGGATTGTGTTTTGGGGAGTGATTTTAGCTTTTATGCTTTTGGATTTAAGTGGAAGTTATGGTATGGTGGCACTTTATATACTTTTTATAGTGCTTAATTTAGTTTTAATTTACAAAATCATAAGGAGAAAGAAATGAAAAAATTAGCTTTAGCTTTAGGTGGAATCGCACTAGGTGCTTGTGGTGAAAAAATCTATAAAGGCATTAAAAATACTTGGGATAAATTGATTTTTAAAGATCTCATCACACTTAGAAAAGTCATCAAGCAATACGAAGAAATAGAGCAAATTTATCCTAGCTATTTAAACGATCCTAAATTTTTAGAATTTAGAAAAACCCACAAATACGATGCAGAAGCTATTCATAATATAAAAGATCATTTATTTAGCGATCTAAAAAAAGAAAAGCTTATTCAAATAGGCACTACAATGGAAGCTTTTATGGAATATAGCGATAAATATCTTCAAGATGATATAACGGCATTAAAAATCAGCTGGAGATTTTGCGCTATAAGATTAAAATTTGATAGTGCTTTGTTGCAGTTACAAGATATAAACAAGATAGTATAAAGAGTTAAAATGCAAGAAAATTTAAAAGAAATTTACAAAGAATTTGAATTTTTAAATACTCAATTTTCAAGCTATTTTAATGATGAAGAATTTGTAAATTTTAAAAAAGGTTTTGAAGCAAAAAATGCTTTAAATTACCGTGATTTTAAAGAATTTAGACTAGAAGAAACAGATAAAGAAAGGCTTAAAGATATACAAATTTGCTTATTGGCTTATATCAACTTTTGTAGCAGTAAAGATATAAAAGAAAAAAGAGTAGAGATGATTTCTAAAACCTTTATGCCTATGTTTCTTATTTCTAGGTTGTATTTTACTTTAAAAGAAGAAAAACTAGATATACAAATTCGCAAAATACTTAAGGAAAAAGACGAGTTGGCAGAGGAAAAATCTTTATGGATTTCCAAAGTCCTACCTTTTTAAAAATTCTTAATGGAAAACATATTGATTTTTGGTAAATAAAATATTTTAATTTATAAAATTTTTAAGGAGATAAAATGGCTTATAAAGTTGACAACGATTTGGAATTTTTACGAGAACTTAACGATGAATCGTTAGATAATCTAGTGTCTATCTTAATTAAAGATGAAAATGGAAAAACTAGAACAACAGAGAGTTTGACCGATAAGGATTTGTATAAAAAACATTATCCTAATCATGGTCAATATTTAGACTTGATTTTAGAAGAACTTCAAACTTTTGGTGGAAATACATTTGCAAATAAAATTAGAGGAACTGGAGTTGTCTATAAAGAAATTTTATGTGATGTTGCAGATAATTTAAAAGTCAAGTATGATAAAAGTGCAAGTATAGAAAATATAGAAAAAGCGATTTTACTTAATTCTTTTAATAAATCATTAGAGAATTTATCAGAAAGTGATTTGAAAGAAATTGCAAAAGATTTTTCTATAGATGTTAACACTTACACAATAGAGTCTATTTCTAATGCTATCGCAAAAACTAATAATCTTAAATTACTTTATCAAATTGCAATGTTAGTTGTAAATGCCATAGCAAGTAAGGTTGCAATTAATACAGCTATATTTACAACAAGTAGTTTGATAGCAGGAAGTGGCTTAGTTGGAAGTGCTGCAATTTCTGGTGTATTAGGAAGTACTGCGACATTTTTAGGTTCACGAGCTGTAGGAACTTTAGCAGGACCTATTGGAATGATAATCTCAAGTGCGTGGATGATAAACGACATTGCAGGTCCTGCTTTTAGAGTTACAGTTCCAGCAGTGATTTATGTCGCATTTTTAAGAAGACAATTTTTATACGAAAAGGAGATGATTAAACAAATGGAAGCAGAACAAAAAGAAAAAGTAAGCAATTTAAATAAAGGTAAAAAATATTCTGCGACTGAGCTTTTTAATCAAGAGCTTAATATTTTAATAGTTGGTGGCACAGGTGCAGGAAAAAGCTCTACGATAAAAGCTCTTTTTGAAACAGAAGGTTATAATCTTGATATAGAAATAAATAGTGGTGGCAAACCAGTTACACAAGAAATCAAAGAATATAAATTAGGCAATCTAACAATTTATGATAGTCCGGGATTGGGAGATTCAGGAGAAAATGATAATGAGCATATGAAAAAAATAAAAAATTTGCTCTTGGAAAAGGATAGCAAAGGAAATGCTAAGATTGATCTAGTTTTAGTAGTTGTTGCCGCCACAGTTGGTAGAGATTTAGAGTCAACCTATAAAACCATAAAAGAAGCAATTATGCCTTATATGGAAGAAAAAGAAAGGATTTTAATTGCATTAAATAAATGTGATAAAGCAGGCGCTGATGAAGACATTGAGTTTGATAAAGAAAATAATCAATTAACTCCAGAGTTAGAAGAGATTTTGGAAGAACAAGTCAAAGCAATTAAAGAAAGGATTAAAACAGATACAGGGGTTGATGTCGATGTAATATATTATGCAGCAGGTTCTACTTCAAAAAAGACAAAAATTAAAAAACCAGCATACAATCTTAATAAACTTCTAGCATATATTGTTGCTAAGGCACCATTGAAAAAGCGATTAGTTTTCTTAAAACACCAATCAAGAAATCAAGATGATTTTAAATATGGTGATAATAAAGAAAATTACACAGAAGAAATGGTAAAATCTTTTATTGAAACAATAAAAGAATATGCAAAGAATGTATCTGATTTTATAATAGAAGTAAAGAATTTTTTTACTTCAGATAAAGGCAAAGAGGTAGTGGGTGTAGTTAAGGATGTTTTTGAAGGATTTGTGTCAATCTTTGGTAAGAGAAAATAATGTTTTCTAAAATCCTTTCTGCCTTGTCTTTAGCAAATAGTTTTAAAGCTATGATTTTTAAACGCTTATCAAGTCCTGTCCAAAGTGCCTATTTGGGTTCTTTGGTGTGGGATATAATAAATATCCTTAATGGAGATCAACAAGATTCAGAAAAAATTTGTCAAATTTTAGATTTGCTTAGTGATTTTAAAAACAAGCATCCTGAAGACTTTGATAAAATTGTCGATATTTTAAAAGAGATTTTAGATGAGTATGAAAAAAATCCAAGCGAAGTTAAGAAAAATTTGAAGGAACTTTTCTAATATGCAAAATCTCTTAATTCTCTATAATCCTTACTATCAACAAGATGTTATAAAATTGCATTTAGAAATTTTATTAGACAAAGGTCAGGTAGCATTTGGTAAAATAAAATCTAAACTAAAAGAGCCACTTTCTTATGAAAGGGATGAAAATAAAATCTCACACAATCAAAAACTATCAGAAATTTACAAAAATACCTCTGCTGATAATCCTTTGCAACTTTTTTTGAGTGATTATGCAAATTTATTTGTAGCAAAAGTAGTAAAAATAAGTAAAGAAGTAGATAAAAATATCATTCCAAAATATTACCAAGAGAAAAATTTAGAAGTGGAGGATTATTTCTTAATCACAGATTTAAGAGAATTAGTAAGAGAAAATTTCACACTCATAAGAGATAAATTTTTGGCAAATTTCACAACAGAAAATAACCACACTTATGCAATTTATGGCAATAACTATTCTTATCCTTTGGTAGTCAAACAAAAAGAGGAAATTAATTATTTTTATGATGAGATAAACAAATACTACCTGAGCGTTTATAAAAATCAAGAGTATTTAAAAATGCAAGAAAATTTTATACAATTTATCTTTGGTAAAAAATTTTTTATATGCTACATCCTGATAGTATCAATAACCTTATCCTAGCAGAGCTAGAATTGCAACAAAACTTAGAAAATCCACTTTATGACTTCACTTCAATAATAGTAAAATACTCTAAAACTATAGAATATGAAATATATGACTTTGCCAAAAAGATATTTACAAAACTCATCAAGCAAAATTCTCATCTTTCGTCCATAAGTTATAGTATACAAGGAAAAGAATTTAACTTTAAGCAGTTTTTCATTAATAAACCTAATTTAGGAACAATTAAATTTTTACTTAAAAATAGAGAAATTCAAGAGCTTTTAGACAGAGATGTAAAAGGATTTATTAATTATGAATTTAATAAAACTTTAGATGAATTTCAAACGATACGAAATCATGCAGTGCATGCAAAATCACCGACTTTAGAACAAACACTAAAAATTCGAAATTTAATTTTAGGTATAGAAAATACTAGCATTTTAAAACGCGTATTAGAGTATAAATTCAAACAAAAAGGATAAAAATGATAAGACCAAAGCCTTTTCTTAAAAAATGTCCAAAGTGTGGAAAAATGTTTTTATGTACTCCTAAGAGTGATTGCTTAAATCCAAGTGATTTTTTCTGCGATAAATGTAGCGGCAAAAAAGATACAAGCTTGATAAGTAAAATTATTTCTGTAATTAAAAAGGTTTAAAATGTCTCACGATAAACTTGCAGTGCGTTTAGCGCAAATTTTAATGCGTTTTAATAATGGAGGAAGGTTTAGCCTAGAAGAATTAGCAAGTGAATTTAATGTCGATATTAGAACCATACAAAGAGATTTAAACCAAAGGCTTTCTTTTATGCCTATTAAAAAAGAAAATGGAAAGTATTTTTTAGAATCTTTTGCACTCGGCAAACTTAGTGTTAAAGATATACAAAATTTTGCCATGTTAAGCGGGATTCAAGAACTTTATCCAAAGCTAGATGAGGATTTTATAACAGATTTGCTAAACTCTAAAGTAAATAGCATTTTTATGATAAAAAACAATGGCTTTGAAAAAGTTGATTATGAAAATTTTAAAATCATCAGTGTTGCGATTTTAAAACACAATATTTTAAATTTTAACTATAAAGAAAAAAGTCGTGAAGTCAAACCTTATAAGCTTTTAAACTATCAAGGAATTTGGTATTTAATAGCTGATGAAAAGGATAAATTAAAGCATTTTACTTTTAGCAAGATTAAAAATATTCGCAAAAATGATGAAATTTTTACCCCTAAAGAAGAATTTTTAGACCAAATTCTAAATGATAAAAATATTTGGCTAGATGATAGCAAAGAAGCTATCGTAAAGCTTGATAAAAAAGCTAAAGAGTATTTTTTTAGAAAAAATATTTTAAACAACTTTGAACTCATCGATGAAGATGAGCAAAGCTATACTCTAAAAGTATATTTTTCCTATGATGATGAGCTTCTAAATGTAGTAAAACAATGGATACCCTATATGAAGATAGAAAAACCTTTTGAACTGAAAGAAAAACTAGATAGCATTTTAAAAGACTACTTGGAAAACTAATTTCTTAATAAATTCAAATATTTTTTGCTATAATCACGGTTTTATTTTAATGAGAGGAGAAAATTTTGGCAAAAGACGATGTGATTGAAATCGATGGCACAGTGCTTGAAGCGTTACCTAATGCAAATTTTAAAGTTGAACTTGACAACAAGCATGTGATTTTATGTCATATAGCAGGAAAAATGCGTATGCACTATATAAGAATCATGCCAGGGGATAAAGTTAAAGTTGAACTTACACCTTATAGCCTTGATAAAGGGCGTATCACTTTTAGATATAAATAATATAAGTTATTTAAAAGCTAATTTTAGATAAAATTAGCGTTTTTGCGACAAAATGTATCGAACTATATGAAGAGGTATTTTTAAAATTCACCACTTATTTTAAAAATAGTTGGTTATTCATAAAACCTGATGCAGTCGTAAATGAAGTGGAATTCATTTAAGGAGAACTCATGAAAGTGAGACCATCAGTTAAAAAGATGTGCGACAAGTGCAAAGTAGTTCGCCGTAAAGGCGTAGTTCGCATTATTTGCGAAAATCCAAAACATAAACAAAGACAAGGATAAACATGGCTCGTATCGCAGGTGTGGATTTACCAAAGAAAAAAAGAATTGAGTATGGACTTACCTATATTTATGGTATAGGACTTTTTACTTCAAGAAAAATCTTAGATAAAACAGGCATTTCTTATGATAAAAGAGTGCATGAACTAAGTGAAGATGAAGCAGCAGCTATCAGAAAAGAAATCCAAGAAAACTATATGGTTGAAGGGGATTTAAGAAAACAAGTTGCTATGGATATAAAAGCACTTATGGATTTAGGAAGCTTTAGAGGCTTAAGACACAGAAAAGGCTTACCAGTTCGCGGACAAAAAACAAAAACAAACGCAAGAACTAGAAAAGGTAAGAGAAAAACTGTTGGTGCAAAATCATAAGGATAAAAGATGGCAAAAAGAAAAATCGTAAAGAAAAAAGTAGTTAAAAAAAATATAGCAAAAGGTATTGTTTATATCAGTGCAACTTTTAACAATACCATGGTAACTGTTACAGATGAAATGGGAAATGCTATCGCTTGGAGCAGTGCAGGCGGTTTAGGATTTAAAGGTTCTAAAAAATCAACTCCTTATGCAGCACAACAAGCAGTAGAAGACGCTTTAAATAAAGCAAAAGAACACGGAATCAAAGAAGTAGGCATTAAAGTACAAGGACCAGGAAGCGGTAGAGAAACTGCTGTTAAAAGTGTAGGTGCTATGGAAGGAATCAAAGTAACTTTCTTAAAAGATATTACTCCATTAGCTCATAATGGTTGCAGACCGCCTAAGCGTCGTCGTGTCTAAGATATAAGAAAAAATTAGGAGAATTAATTATGGCAAGATATAGAGGACCAGTAGAAAAATTAGAAAGACGCTTTGGTGTTAGCTTAGCATTAAAAGGAGAAAGAAGACTAGCCGGAAAAAGCGCATTAGATAAACGCCCTTATGCACCAGGACAACACGGAGCAAGAAAAGGTAAAATCAGCGAATACGGACTCCAATTAAGAGAAAAACAAAAAGCTAAATTTATGTATGGAGTAAGTGAAAAACAATTCAGAAGACTTTTTGCAGAAGCTGCTAGAAGAGATGGTAATACAGGGGTTTTACTTATCCAACTTTTAGAGCAAAGACTTGACAATGTAGTTTATAGAATGGGCTTTGCTACAACTCGTCGTTTTGCAAGACAACTTGTAACTCATGGACACATTTTAGTAAATGGAAAAAGAGTAGATATCCCTAGCTTTAGAGTAGAAGCAGGAGCAAAAATCGAAGTAATAGAAAAAAGCAAAAATAATCCTCAAATCACAAGGGCGATCGAGCTTACTGCTCAAACAGGTATCGTTGCTTGGGTAGATGTGGAAAAAGATAAAAGATTTGGAATTTTCACTAGAAAACCTGAAAGAGAAGAAGTTATCATTCCAGTAGAGGAAAGATTCATCGTTGAGCTTTACTCTAAGTAATAGGGGCTAAATCATGAGAAACATTACAACATCTGCTTATACGCCGACAGAATTCACTATAGAAAATATTAGTGATACTGTGGCTAAAATCAGTGCTTGGCCTTTTGAGATCGGCTATGGTATTACCCTAGCCCATCCTTTACGCCGTTTACTTTATACTAGCACTATAGGTTATGCTCCAACCGCTATCCATATCGATGGTGTAGCGCATGAATTTGATAGTATGCGTGGTATGCTTGAAGATGTAGCACTTTTTATCATCAATCTTAAAAAATTACGATTCAAACTTAAAAGCGATTCCAACAAAGAAATCGTTGAGTTTAGTTTCAAAGGCCCTAAAGAAATTTATGGTAAAGATCTAAACAACGATCAAGTTGAAGTCGTAAATACAGATGCATATTTAGCAACGATCAATGAAGATGCTGAACTTAAATTTACTCTTATCATAGAAAAAGGCATTGGTTATGTACCAAGCGAAGAGATTAAAGAGCTTTTAAATGATCCAAAATTCATAGCTCTTGATGCTTTTTTCACTCCTGTAAGAGAGGCGACTTATGATATTGAGAAAGTTTTATTTGAAGACAATCCTGACTATGAAAAAGTAGTTTTAACAGTAACTACTGATGGACAAATCACTCCAAACGAAGCTTTTCAAAATGCTTTAGAAGCTATGTATAAGCAATTATCAGTATTTGATAAGATTACAAATGTTAGAAGCATCATAAAAAGTCAAGCTACAAGCAATGAATTAGAAAATACTAAATTATTGCAAAATATTACTGATCTAAATTTAAGTGCAAGAAGTTACAATTGCCTTGAAAAAGCAGGAATTGTTTATATCGGAGAGCTTGCTTTAATGAGCGTTAATGAACTTGCTGGACTTAAAAATTTAGGCAAAAAATCTTTAGATGAAATTAAAAGCATTATGGAAAGCATAGGCTTCCCTGTGGGTACTTCTAAGCTTAGTGATAATAAAGATTTGCTTAAGAAAAAAATCGATGAATTAAAAGCACAAAACGAAGGATAAAGAATGAGACATAAACACGGATATAGAAAACTTGGCAGAACTTCATCTCATCGTGCTGCCTTGTTAAAAAATTTAACTATAGCTTTAGTTAATAGCGGTAAAATCGAAACAACTCTACCAAAAGCTAAAGAATTAAGAGGCTATGTAGAAAGATTGATTACTAGAGCAAGACTTGGAGATTTTAACGCTCACAGAGCAGTTTTTGCTGCTTTACAAGATAAAAATGCTACAAATAAACTTGTTACAGAAATAGCTCCAAATTTCAAAGAAAGAAATGGTGGCTATACAAGAATTATCAAAACAAGAATTCGCCGCGGTGACGCAGCTGAAATGGCTTTTATTGAATTTGTAGCCTAAAAATTCCAGCTTAAGCTGGAATTTTAAAATTCATTTTTCTTATATTTTTCTAATTTACTCCAACTTTTTATAAATCTAAAAATTTAAAATCATCTTTTAAATCCAATTCTAAAAATAAAAATTCTTAAATGATTATTTAAAAAATAATTTTTAGCCAAATTTTTAACTACTTATGCTAATATAATTTTTTATTTTTATAAATGCAAGGATATAAAATATGCAAGAAAATTCTCGTTTGCGTATAGCTATACAAAAATCAGGCAGACTCTCTAAAGAATCCGTAGAACTTTTAAACAAATGCGGAATTAAAATGCATATACATGAGCAAAGTCTCATAGCTTTTTCAACCAACCTACCTATAGATATTTTAAGAGTTAGAGATGATGACATACCTGGTCTTATCTTTGATGGAGTCGTAGATCTTGGCATTATAGGCGAAAATGTTTTGGAAGAAAATGAACTCGAAAGAAAAAGCTTAGGCGAGGAAGCAAATTACAAGCTTTTAACAAAGCTTGATTTTGGTTATTGTAGACTTTCACTTGCCTTGCCTCAAGAGAAAAAATTTGATAATTTGAAAGATTTTGAAAATTTAAGAATCGCCACTTCTTATCCACAGCTTTTAAAACGCTTTATGAAAGAAAACAACATTCATTATAAAAATTGTATGCTTACAGGTTCAGTTGAAGTAGCTCCAAGAGCAAATTTAGCCGATGCGATTTGTGATCTTGTTTCAAGCGGTGCAACACTACAAGCAAACAATCTTAAAGAAGTTAAAGTTATTTACCAATCTCGTGCTTGTTTGATACAAAAGCAAAATACTCTAAGCGATGAAAAACAAGCTTTGGTTGATAAAATCATGCTTCGCGTTGCAGGAGTAATGCAAGCAAGGGAAAGCAAATACATCATGCTTCATGCTCCAAAAGAAAAACTTGATAAAATCCAATCCCTACTTCCAGGCGTAGAAAAGCCTACTATCTTGCCTTTAGCACACGATGAAAAAAATGTAGCCTTGCATATGGTAAGTAAAGAAAATCTTTTTTGGGAAACTATGGAGGCCTTAAAAGAAGAAGGTGCGAGTTCGATTTTGGTTTTACCTATTGAAAAAATGTTAAAGTGAGTAAAAAATGCAAATAATAAATTTTAACGAATTAGACGAAAAACAAAAACAAGAAGTATTAAAACGCCCTGCAATAGCAGCAAAAGATGAAATTTCACAGATAGTGAGCTCTATCATCAAAGAAGTTAGAGAAAAAGGCGATGAAGCTTTGATAGAACAAGCTTTAAAATTTGACAAAGCCCAAATTTCAAGCATTAAAGTAAGTGAAGAAGAGCTTGAAAACGCAAGCTTACGCTTGGATAAAGACTTAAAAGAAGCGATTTTAATCGCTTATGAAAATATCAAAAAATTCCACGAAGCACAAATTCCAAAAGAAATAGCCATTGAAACCACCAAGGGTGTAAAATGCGAAGTTTTAACACGCCCTATTGAAAAAGTAGGACTTTATATACCAGGGGGTTTGGCGCCTTTATTTTCAACGGTTTTAATGCTAGCAATTCCTGCAAAAATAGCTCAATGTGAAAAAATCGTTTTGGCAAGCCCTGCTAAAATAAACGATACCACACTTTTTTGCGCCAAGCTTTGCGGAGTAGATGAAATTTATCAAATGGGTGGTGCAGGAGCCATAGCAGCACTAGCTTATGGAACCAAAAGCGTTTTAAAAGTAGATAAAATCTTTGGGCCAGGCAATGCCTTTGTTACCGAAGCTAAACGCCAAGTAAGTAGTGATATAAACGGAGCTGCTATAGATATGCAAGCTGGACCTAGTGAAGTTTTAGTCATAGCAGATGAGAAAGCAAATGTTAAATTTGTAGCAAGCGACTTGCTTTCACAAGCTGAACACGGCGCAGATTCTCAAGTGATTTTAGTATGCTTAAGCAAAGAATTTGCACAAGGTGCGAGTGATGAAGTAAGCCGCCAACTTGAAAATTTACCAAGAAAAGAATTAGCGTCTAAAAGCATTGCAAATTCTAAAATCATCATTGCAAAAAACTTAGATGAAGCTCTTTTAATCTCAAATCTTTACGCACCTGAGCACTTAATCATACAAACACAAAATCCTCGCGAACTTTTAGATAAAGTCAAACACGCTGGATCTGTATTTTTAGGTGAGTTAAGTCCAGAATCCATGGGTGATTATGCAAGCGGAACAAATCATGTCTTGCCAACTTATGGACTTACTAAAACGCATTCTAGCTTGGGTTTAGCTGATTTTAGTAAAAGAATGAGCGTACAAGAACTTAGCAAAGAAGGCTTTTTAAATTTAGGAAAAAGTGTTGAAATTTTAGCTGCAAATGAACATTTAGACGCACATAAAAATGCAGTAACTTTTCGCTTAGAAAGTCTAAAATGAGTGAAAAAATCCTTTTTATCGATAGAGATGGCACCATCATAGAAGAACCAAAGAGCGATTTTCAAATCGATAGCCTTGAAAAACTTCGTTTTGAAAAAGGTGCTATCCCTACTCTTTTAAAACTTAAAAATTTTGGCTTTAAATTTGTGCTTGTTTCTAATCAAGATGGCCTTGGAACTCAAAGCTTTCCTAAAGAAGATTTTGAAATAGCACATCAAAAAATGTTGGATATTTTACAAAGCTGTGGTATAGAATTTAAAGACATTTTCATTTGTCCACATTTTGAAAATGAAAATTGCGAGTGTAGAAAGCCAAAAACCGCCCTTTTAGATGAGTATATCAAGCACAATCTTTACAATAAAGAACAAAGCTTTGTGATCGGTGATCGAGATACTGATATGATCCTAGCTTCAAATTTGGGTGTTCGTGGGTTAAAATACAGCGAGAATTTGACTTGGAAAGAGATAGAAGAAGAGATCTTAAATTCCTTTCGCACCGCAAGCATTTCGCGTATCACTAAAGAAACCAATATCCATGTAAAAGTATGTTTAAATGGCGGAAAGATTGCTATTAATACAGGAGTTCCTTTTTTCGATCATATGCTTGAGCAAATCGCAGTACATGGGGGCATAGGACTTGAAATTTCTTGCAAGGGCGATTTAGAAATTGATGAGCATCATAGCGTTGAAGATGTTGCTTTAGCTTTAGGAAGTGCCATAAAACAAGCTTTAGGAGATAAGATAGGCATCACAAGATATGGCTTTGTCTTGCCTATGGATGAGTGTTTGGCAAGTTGTGCGATCGATTTTTGCAACCGTCCGCATTTGGTTTATAAAGCCAAATTTAAAAAGGAAAAATTAGGCGAATTAAGTACTGAAATGATAGAACACTTTTTTTACTCGCTAAGCTACTCAATGGGAGTGAGTTTACACTTAAAGGTTAAAGGTAAAAACGATCATCACAAAGCCGAAGGGCTTTTTAAAGCTTTTGCAAAAGCCTTAAAAATGGCTGTAAAAATTGAAAGTGAAAATTTAGCCAGCTCTAAAGGGGTAATATGAAACTGATCATCATCGATACAGCATGTGCAAATTTGGCATCTTTGAAATTTTGTCTTGATAGACTAGGCTTTAATGCTAAAATCAGTAGAGATTTAAAAGATTTAGAAAATGCGGATAAGCTTTTTTTACCAGGAGTTGGAACAGCAGCAAAAGCAATGAGCAATTTAGAAAGCTTTAATCTAACAAATTTTATCAAAAATACCAAAAAACCCTTACTTGGAATTTGCCTAGGAATGCAAATTTTAGGGGATTTTTCAGAAGAACTAGATCAAGAAACTCTAGGCATTATACCTTTTAAAACTCAAAAATTTGAACTTCCAAAAGAGTATTCTTTACCGCACATGGGGTGGAATGAAGTTGCAAGCTCACACCCACTTTTTAAGGGTTTAAATGGGGCTTATTTTTATTTTGTACACAGTTATCATGTAGCATTAAATGACTATACCATAGCTACAAGTGATTATGGGGTAAAATTTAGCGCAAGTTTAGCAAAAGATAATTTTTATGGCGTACAATTTCACCCTGAAAGAAGCGGAGAAGCGGGGGAAATTTTAATATCAAATTTCATTAAGGATATAGCATGATAATCCCTGCACTTGATTTGATCGATGGACAAGTAGTGCGCCTTGTTAAAGGTGATTATGAACAAAAAAAAGTATACAAATACGATCCTTTAGAAAAATTTAGAGAATATGAAAACGCGGGAGCAACTTGGCTTCATTTAGTGGATTTAAGCGGAGCTAAAGATCCAAATAAAAGACAACTTGCTTTAATAGAAAAATTAACAAATGAAGTCAGTGTTAATTTGCAAGTAGGCGGTGGAATTCGCACCAAAGAAGAGATACAAGCTTTGCTTGATTGTGGAGTAAAGCGTGTAGTGATCGGCTCTTTGGCAATTACAAATCCTACGCTTTGTGTTGAAATTTTGCAACATTTTGGAAGCGAAGCTATCGTTTTAGCGCTTGATACGATTTTAAAAGAAGATTATATGATAGCTATTAACGCTTGGCAAGATACGAGCGATAAAAGACTTTTAGAGGTTTTGGAATTTTATAATATCAAAGGCCTAAAACACATACTTTGCACCGATATTTCAAGAGATGGCACCATGCAAGGAAGCAATGCTGAACTTTACGCACTCATCCATAAAAACTTTCCTAAAATTCACACTCAAGCAAGTGGAGGTGTAGCGAGTTTAGAAGATCTTAAAAAACTAAAGGGTATTTGTAGTGGGGTTATCGTAGGAAAAGCTTTATTAGATGGAGTTTTTAGCGTAGAAGAAGGGATAAAATGCTTACAAAACGCATAATTGCATGTTTAGATGTAAAAGATGGTAGAGTAGTAAAAGGAACACAGTTTAAAAATCATAAAGATATGGGAGATATCGTAGAGCTTGCAAAGCGTTATTCTCAAAGTGGGATCGATGAGCTTGTGTTTTATGATATTGCTGCAAGTGCTAGAAAAGAACGCATTTCAAGAGAATGGGTAAGCGAAGTGGCTAAAAATATCAATATCCCTTTTTGTGTAGCAGGCGGCATTAAAAGTGAAGAAGATGCAGCCGAACTCTTAGCTAATGGAGCGGATAAAATTTCTATCAACTCCCCTGCTTTAAACGATCCAAATCTTATCACTCGTTTGGCCAAAAGTTTTGGGGTACAATGTGTTGTAGTGGGCATTGATAGCTTTAAAGATGAAAATGGAAATTTAAAGGTTTTCAAATACACAGGTGATGAAAACACGAGTAAACATAGCGGGAAAAATACGATCGAGTGGATTAAGGAAGTACAGGATTTGGGCGCTGGAGAGATAGTGCTAAATATGATGAATCAAGATGGTGTTAAAAATGGATATGATTTAGAACAATTAAGCCTTGTAAAAAAAGAATGCAAAGTACCTTTGATCGCAAGCGGTGGAGCTGGTAAGATGGAACACTTTTTAGAAGCCTTTGAAATAGGAGTGGATGGGGCTTTAGCAGCTTCTGTTTTTCATCAACAAATCATTGATATTAAAGAATTAAAAAACTACTTAAAAACCCGAGGTGTAAGTATAAGGATATAAAAATGCAAAATTTCCAAAATTTAAATGAAAAAATCAATTGGCAAAAAGTAAATGGGCTTATCCCTGTCATAATACAAGATGCAAAAAGCTGTGAAGTTTTAATGCTAGGTTTTATGGATGAAAAAGCTTTAGAAAAAAGCTTAGAAAGTAAAAAAGTCGTATTTTTTTCGCGTACTAAAAATCGCCTTTGGATGAAGGGTGAAGAAAGTGGAAATTTTTTAAATATCGTTGATTTAAGCCTTGATTGTGATAATGATACACTTTTGATTTTGGTTGATCCTATAAGAGCTACTTGCCATATAGGCAATATCTCTTGCTTTGAAAATGTATCAAAAAATGCAGATTTTGTCTTTTTAGCAAGATTAGAAAAACTTATAAATTCACGTAAAAATGCGGATGAAAACACTTCCTATACTGCAAAGCTTTTTAAAAAAGGAACAAAACGCATCGCACAAAAAGTCGGCGAAGAAGGTGTGGAAACTGCCTTAGCAGCGACTGTTAAAGATAAAGATGAGCTTATTTGCGAGGCGGCTGATTTGATGTATCATTTAAGTGTTTTACTCGCAGATGCAAATTTAAGTTTTTCAGATGTCATCGCTAAGCTTAAAGAAAGACATAAAGAATAAATTGAAAAATATCATTTTAGGCTTTTTGATCTTTTTTATCTACCCTGCATTAATGATGTTTTTCATCTTAATGCATAGAAAATATATATCTGAAGTGCCAATGTTAGGTTTTCATACAAACATGGAAATTTTTAAACGAGCAGGTATTTATTATTTTTATCTTTTAGTAATTCATATCCCTTTATTTTTAGTGTGGAAAAAAGTTATTTCAAGGATAGAAAGTTTAGATTTTATAAATACTTTTTATTTTGGGATTGCTTTTAGCCTTTGTGTGTTTTTCTTGCTTACCTTGCCTTTAGATGGGCATTTAGCTTTAGTGCCTTTGCTATGCGTGTTGTTTAGTTTTGTCTTTGTTTTTAAATTTATTTATTTTTGTTTTAAGAAAATTTCTTATTTTACTTGGAAAAAACTTATTTTTATAATAACTACATTACTAGGTATTTGTGCAGGTTTAGCTTATATCTTTTTTTGCCTTTATTATCAACTTTATATTTTTGACAATTACGATTTTTTAGGTAAATTTTATAATATCCCTTCTTATAAAAGGCCTTTGAATTTTATATTTTAATGAAAAATATGGACAAAAAAGCCTAAAATTAGGCTTTTGTCGATAATCTAGGGTAAATTAATGCAAAGCTTCGTTAAGCTTGATCGCTTTTTTATTTAAACTTACTATCATCGCTCCGCTGATAGAATCTTGACGGAAATGAAGCCCATTTAAGCCTTTAAGCTCGATGCCCTTATAAATCTCTTTGCTAAAATCAAAATAAGGATTAAGTTTAGCAAGCTCCTCACGATCTTTAAGTAAAAATTTCGTTCCTTCAAGCACTGCAATTCCCGCATCTACGATACAATTATCACCCAAAGGAATTCCTGTTACTGAATTTGCTCCTAAAAGACAAGCTTTACCTACACTTATAGCATTTCCACTTGTTCCGCTTAAAACACCTAAAATAGAAGCACCACCGCCCACATCAGAGCCTTCACCTACGATAGCACTTGAACTTATACGCCCTTCAACCATACAAGCCCCTGTTGTTCCTGCGTTAAAATTCACATAGCTTGCACCTGGCATGATTGTAGTACCTGCAGCCAAAGATGCACCCATTCTTACTTTAGAGCTTTCTAGAATTCTTGTATTATCTTCAGGAATGATATGTGCTAAAAATCTTGGGAATTTATCTACAAAATCAATTTTTGGATATTGATTGCTCATTTTTAAACGCATTTCATTTTCTCTTAAATACTCAAGCTCGATAGGCTTATCATCACTCCAAGCTACATTGCTTAAAAGTCCAAAAGCTCCATTTAAATTTAAACTTCTTAAAGGAACTTTTTTAGTAGAAAGCAAATAAAGTTTCAAATAAACACTTTCCACACTCAAAGGCTCTTTATCTTCAAAAAGACATACAAAAGCAAATTCGTCATCTTTAAATTTATCTTTGATAATCTTTAAAATATCGATATTTTTATGTCCCTCTTCTTCTAAAAAAGGTTTAAAGCAAGCAAGCGCATAATCGATATCCTCAAGCTTAAGAATTTGTACAAATTCGCTTGCTTCAAAATCAATCTCAACACCCCTTTGCATAAAAGCTTCAAGCATAATCGCCGCAGAACCAAAATTTTGCTCATAATTTACCAAAGCAAAACTGGCTTGTAAAATTTTATTTTTATTAAGCTGACCACGATCAAGTCTTGCTATACCAAAAGCTTTAGGTTTTCTATATCCATTTTTTTGTTCAATTTGCTTGATTAAAAGTAAAAAATCTTCTTTAGTATTAATAATCATTTTTTCTCCTTCAAAATTTTAATGCGAACAAGCACTTTTTCCATTCATCACAGGTTGGATTGCAGAATTATCCGCACCGCCTTCATTATTGATTTTTTCTATAAATTGCCAAATTTTTTCAGCTGCCATTAAATAACGCTTTGCACTTACACTTTCAGGATGATAAAAACTCACAGGTTTTCCTTCATCTCCACCCTCTCTTACTATCATCTCTATAGGAATTTGTGCTAAAACTTCACTCTTATAAGCTTTTGCCATATCTTCAGCTGTTCCTTTACCAAAAATATCATACTCTTTGCCATTATCAGGACATAAAAAGCCACTCATATTTTCTATCACGCCAGCGATTGGAATGTGAAGTTTGTTAAACATATCTAAAGCTCTTTTGCTATCATCTAAAGAAACGGTTTGTGGGGTACTTACACAAACACCCGCAGTAATTGGAATGCTTTGTGCTGAAGTAATTTGCGCATCTCCTGTTCCTGGAGGCATATCTAAAAACAATACATCAAGTTCAGGCCAAATCACATCTGCAAGTAATTGCTCGATAGCTTTCATGATCATAGCTCCACGCCACATAAGCCCTTGACCCTCTTCGATTAAAACCCCCATACTCATCATATAAACACCATGACTTAAAATCGGCTTTAATCTTTGTCCTACTACTTCAGGTTGAGTTTTAGTTTCACCTAACATCCTTGGGATATTTGGCCCATAAATATCTGCATCTAAAATCCCTACTCTTTTTCCCATTTTAGCCATAGAAATAGCTAAATTTACAGTGGTTGTAGACTTACCTACTCCGCCCTTTCCGCTTGAAACCATGATGAAATTTTTTACTTGAGGTGCGATATTTTTACCACTTCTTGAATTGCTTTTTTCTTCAGGAATTTTTGGAGTAATGATATGAATTTGTAAATTCTTTAAATTTAAAGAAGCTAAAGCCTCATCAATATTTTTGCGTAATTCTTCGCTTACTTGCGGATTTGATGAAACAATTTCAAGCTCAACGATAACATTCTCATTTTCGGTTTTTATATCTTTTACAAAATTAAAACTCACTATATCCTTATCAAAACCTGGATATTTTACACTTTTTAATTTCTCTAAAATTTGCTCTTTCATCTCTTTTCCTTAATTTTTAAAAAATCAATTTTACTAATAAAATGATAAAATTTAGCTTTTTATAAGTGTATAATATGGTAACATTATATATAAAAATTAATATTATAGCAAAGGGAAAAAATGGCTAATCTTAGCTTGATTATGCTAGCAGCTGGAAATTCTACTCGCTTTGATATGGGAGTAAAAAAACAATTTCTACGCCTTGGCGACGATCCTTTATGGCTTTATGCTACGCGAAATTTAAGCACTTTTTATCCTTTTAAAAAAATAGTTGTTACTTCTAGTAATACTTCTTATATGAAAAAATTTGCTAGAAATTATGAATTTGTTGAAGGTGGTGCCACTAGGGCAGAATCCTTAAAAAAAGCCCTAGAAATCATAGACAGTGAATTTGTAATGGTAAGTGATGTAGCAAGAGTTTTAGTAAGTAAAAGCTTGTTTGATCGTTTGATTGAAAATTTAGATAAAGCTGATTGTATCACTCCGGCTTTAAAAGTCGCAGATACCACGCTTTTTGAAAATGAAGCCTTGCAAAGAGAAAAAATCAAACTCATTCAAACTCCTCAAATTTCACGCACTCGCTTACTCAAACAAGCCTTAAATCAAAATTTAGATTTCACAGATGATAGCACAGCTATATCTGCAGTGGGTGGAAAAATTTGGTTTGTTGAGGGTGAGGAAAATACTAGAAAAATAACCTTTAAAGAAGATCTTAAAAAGCTTGATTTACCTCGACCAAGTAATGAAATCTTTTGCGGAAATGGTTTTGATGTTCATGAATTTGGAGAAGAACGCCCCTTGCTTTTAGGTGGAGTTGAAATTCATCCTACTATGGGCTTAAAAGCACACAGTGATGGAGATGTTTTAGCTCACTCTTTAACCGATGCGATTTTGGGTGCTGCCTGTCTAGGAGATATAGGCGAACTTTTTCCTGATACGGATGAAAAATTTAAAAATGCAAATTCTATGAATCTTTTAAAAGAAGCATATAAAAGAGTTAAGGAGTTTGGCTTTGAACTTGTCAATATAGATATTTGCGTGATGGCACAAACTCCAAAACTTAAAGATTTTAAAGAAGCCATAGCTCAAAATATAGCAAATACTCTTAATGTCGATGAATTTAGAGTAAATATCAAAGCTACCACTACTGAAAAGCTAGGTTTTATAGGGCGTAAAGAAGGTATGGCTGTTTTAGCAAGCGCAAATTTAAAATATTTTGATTGGACGAAAATATGAAAGTTTTAATTATAGAAAATGAAATTTATCTAGCTCAAAGCATAAGTATTAAGCTTAGTGATGTGGGTTATAGTTGCGAAATTATCAATTCTTTTGATGAGCGTAACCCTGAAAAATATTATGATATTGTTTTACTTTCTACTAATACTAGTAATTTTTTAAAAGCGGTTACGGAATTTAAACATAGCATTATTATTTTACTTATTTCTTATATCAGCACAGACACAGTTTCAAATCCTTTAAAACTTGGTGCGTGCGATTATATACAAAAACCTTTTATGATAGAAGAATTGATACGAAAAATCAAACATTATCAAGATTTTAAAAAGCTCTCCATTCTTAATAAAGCTTATAAAAGCTATATTAAATCAAGACTTCAAACAGTTA
Organism: Campylobacter sp. JH23; assembly: GCF_017846595.1. NCBI lineage: Bacteria > Pseudomonadati > Campylobacterota > Epsilonproteobacteria > Campylobacterales > Campylobacteraceae > Campylobacter > Campylobacter sp. JH23. The sequence goes on from NZ_JAEQBP010000002.1 coordinate 143,245, forward strand.
AAATTCCAGAATACAACTATAAAAAACTAAAACTTCCTGTTGTTTTAAAATCCAACAAACAAAGCTCAGCTGATGCCTTTGTATTTAATTATATCAACGAATACGATATCACCCTTTCTTATGTTGATCTATCTGTGAGTAATTCAGTAGAAAAAGCGATGAAACTTCCAACGGAAAACAATCTTTTATTCTTGAGTAATTTTCAAGTTTTAAAACCACTAGAGCGTGAAAAATTGCTTGAATTTATCAAAAACAAATCAGTTATTTTACATACTAATTCAAATATAGAAGATTTAGAGCTTCCGTGCATCAATCTTAGTGATAATGAAAAAAATATCGATAGTAATCAAATTTTAACCATAGATGAATATGTTAAATATATTATTTTAAATTATCAAAATGTCTTTCCTGATACAGATCTTTCAAAGAAATTAGGAATTTCTCGTAAGTCTTTATGGGAGAAAAGGAAAAAATATGAAATCAGCAAAAAAAAATAAAAGCATTATCATAGACAAAAACGAACTAGGCATTCTTTCTCTTATCAAAGAGGGTTTGCTTGGCAGTTGTACTCATTTAATGGATGAACATGAGACAAAACAAATTTTTAAAACGGGCAAATCCAACAACGAAAGCTTTCCTTATCCTCTATCCTTTGCTCCAAAAGTTTCAGAAGAATTTATTAAAGATATTCGCATAGGAAGTAAAATCGACCTCATTCTTGATGATGAAATAGTAGGAAATATCACGCTTAAAAGTAAATTTAAAAATGATAAAAATTTTTCCAATATCTTTAGCCCACACACCTGCTCTTTAGATGATATGGGTGAAATTTGTATCGGTGGAGAGATAGAAATTTATAATTCCACAATCCAAAAAATCAAAGAAGAATTTCATAAAACCAAAGAAAATCTTAATGCTCATAAAATTACCGCTATAGTTTCAAGCTTTGATCCTTTGCATAGAGCGCATGAAAGAATGTTTCGCTGGACTATAGATAAGGCGGATTTGGTTGTTGTTTTTCTTGTAGAATCTTTTGATGCCAATGGCTTTGATTTTGATTTGAAGCAAAATTATTTGAAAAAATTTATTCAAAATTATTTGCCACCGGATAGAATTTTTATCTTCCCACTTAAAGATATCAATCTTTTCCATGCTCATTTAAATCCTAGCTTAGAAAGCATTTTAGCTAAGAGTCTTGGATGTACCAAACTTGTCGTAGGGCAAAATCACACAGGACTTGGAATGTTTTATGATGATAATCAGCCTAAAACCATACTGGATGATTTTTCTAAAGATTATGATATAGAAGTGATTGTTTTGCCTGAATTTGTATTTTGCGATGCATGTCGTATGATAGTAAGTACTCGATCTTGCCCTCATGGATGCCATCATCATTTACATTATAATTCTCAATCCTTAAAAGAATTGTTAAGAGCAGGTATTGTGCCTCCTGCTGTTTTTATGCGAAAAGAAGTTTCAAGTATTATCTTATCTTCTATTTTTCCTAATCGATTTAAGAATTTGCAAAAAATCTATAATGATCTTTTTGCAACAGATGGAATTTTAGAATACAAAAGCGATGAAGAATTTTATCAAAAGCTTTTAGAAACTCATCAAATGTCTTATATGGTTTGAAAGGAAACAATGCAAAAACTTTTTTTAACTTTTTTTTATTCAGGGTGTGCAAAAAAAGCACCGGGGACTTTTGGAACTTTAGCAGCTTTAATTCCTGCTTTTTTTATATTAAAATATCTAGGAATCACTACCTTATTTTTACTCAGCATTTTAATTTTTATTGCTAGTATAAGAGTGATTGATGATTATGAAAGAAAAACAGGGATTCACGATGATAAACATATAGTAATTGATGAAGTTGCAGGAGTTTTTCTAGCGTGTGCCATCGCTGCAAGCGGCGCTAATTCTTTACTGAATTTTTTTATGGCCTTCGTGTTTTTTCGCATCTTTGATATCACAAAGCCTTCTATCATAGGAAAAATCGATAAAAAAACCAAAGGTGGATTGGGTGTTATGCTAGATGATATGCTAGCAGGATTGTTTGCAGGGCTTTTAAGTGCAGTGATTTATGGTTTTTTGCTTAAATTTGATTTAGTCTTTTGGGATAAAGACTTGATAAATTTATTTTGAAATTTTGCTTAAATTAATATATTTTTAAATTTTATTCTTATATAATTTAGTCTTTAATTTCAAAAAAGGAAAATAAATGGCAAACCACAAATCTGCTGAAAAAAGAGCAAGACAAACTATCAAAAAAACAGAAAGAAATAGATTTTATAGAACAAGACTTAAAAACATCACTAAAGCCGTAAGAGAAGCTGCTGCTAAAAACGATAAAAACGCTGCTAATGAAGCTTTAAAAATTGCAAACAAAAGCATTCACGCTATGGTAAGTCGTGGCTTTCTTAAAAAACAAACAGCGTCTCGTCGTGTAAGTCGCCTAGCTCTTCTAGTAAATAAAATTGCATAATCTTTCATAATTTTTAATGTTAGCTAGTAAACTAGATCCTTTTTTAAAACGCTTTGAAGAGTTAAATTCTCTTCTTAGTAGTTCTGATATCATCAGTGATATCAGTAAAATGACTGCGCTTTCTAAAGAGCAAAAGAATTTAGAACCCATCGTCTTAAAAGCTAAAGAATACCTAAAAACTCTAGATAGCATAGAAGAAAACAAAACTTTGCTTAATGATGCTGAGCTTGGAGAACTTGCAAAAGAAGAGTTAAAAAATTTAGAAGAATTAAAACCCAAACTCGAAGAAGAGCTTAAAATTTTGCTATTACCCAAAGATCCGAATGATGAAAGAAATATTTTTCTTGAAATTCGTGCAGGAACAGGCGGAGATGAAGCTTCTTTATTTGTAGGCGATCTTGTTAAAGCCTATGCAAGATATGCTGAAAATCGTGGCTATAAACTTGAAATCGTTAGTTCTAGCGAAGGAAGTGTGGGCGGTTTTAAAGAAATTATCATGCTAGTTAAAGGTGCAGGAGCTTTCTCAAGACTTAAATATGAGGGTGGAACACATCGCGTTCAACGCGTTCCACAAACCGAATCTCAAGGACGCATACACACTTCTGCTATAACTATAGCGGTTATGCCTGAAGTAGACGATATAGAGATAGAAATCAATCCCAATGATCTTAAAATAGATGTTATGCGCTCTTCAGGACACGGGGGGCAAAGTGTAAATACTACAGATTCTGCTGTGAGGATCACTCACCTTCCTACAGGTATAGTTGTAGTCAATCAAGATGGAAAAAGCCAGCATAAAAATAAAGAAAGTGCTATGAAAGTCTTAAAAGCAAGACTTTACGAAATGCAAGAAAGCGAGCGTTTGACTCAAGAAAGCGAAGCAAGAAAATCCCAAGTAGGAAGCGGCGATAGAAGTGAGCGCATACGCACTTATAATTTTCCACAAAATCGTATCAGCGACCATCGCATCAATCTTACCCTATATCGTTTAGATGCTATTTTACAAGATGGGCTTTTTGATGAAGTTATCGAACCTTTGATAGCACATTATCAAGCAGAATCATTACAAGAGCAAAATTTATAGTTTCATTAGTCTTGAAAACAAGACTAATGATTAGTGTTTATGCGGGAATTTGTGCGGGCTGCTATTTGCACCAACATGGGTTACATTTTCATTTTCTATATCATAAGCTTGTCCAAAACCTTTTACAAAACGGCCCTTTTGAAATTCAAGTTTTACAAGATGGAAATCAAGCATATTGCGTATGGTTTTTATTCCGCCTTCGCCGCCTGTTTGTTTTTCAAATTCATCATAAATTTTATCAAACACTTCCCCACGCTCGATAAAACTAGCCTTAACCTTATAACGCAATCTTTTACGAAGTATAACAGAAGCTGCCTTGCTTTCATCCTCTAAAAACATTATTTCTATATTGTTTGGATTTTCTCTGATATTATTAAAATGCTCGCTTACTTCACTGATATAAATATAATTTCCCCATGGAGTATTTACAAACGGTGCATAAGAACAAACCACCTCTTTATCTGCACTTAAAGTCGCTAAAGAAACCGAATTAAAACTCAACATAAACTCTTTTGCTTCTCTTGCCACTCCGCTAAGATCTTTTTTAGTCTTTGCACTCATACAAAGTTCGATAATAGCATCTTTAAGGGTTTCTTCGTTTGCTTTTTTAGGAAATTCTATGCGTAAATTTTCTTTATCATTATAAGCTATATCCAAGCCCTCAAAATCAACTCCGACCAATCTTACTCCCTTAGGATCCTTCACTGCCCCAAATTTTTTACAAAGATCGATCAAATTGGATTGATGATGATCGTTCATATGAGAAATAATACTTTCAAAACTCATTATCTTTATCCTTTCTTTAAATTTATAGAACAAAATATAAGTTAAAAATGGTATCAATTATCAAATTAAAAATTACTTAAAAAGATTAAAATCGTTTAATTTTCAAAAATTTATTCTAATTTAAGCTTATAAAAGATAAATTTTCTCTTCAAATATTATGATATATATTATCATTATTTATTTTATTTAAAAGGAGTAAAAATTTGAATCCAAGCAAAAGAGTTTTAAAGCTATCTTTACTAGTATTTTTACTAAGCACTGGTATCAATGCACAAGAATTGAATGATAAAGCCATTCAAATGCAAAAAGTTGTTGTAAGTGCAACAGGATTTGAACAAGATGCAGACAATAACTTGCGTAATGTAATTGTTATCGATGGTAAAGACTTAGAAAAAAGAGGATTTAATACCTTAGAACAAGCCTTAGAAAGAATTTCAGGCATTAGTTTTGTAAATTTTGGACTAGGACGCAATATCGATATGCGTGGACAAGGAAGCAAGTCCAATATAGCTGTGAAAGTTATGGTAAATGGAAATGCTATTAATGTGCTTGATAATTCTCATGGCGTAACTCCTTTAGAAAGTGTCAATTTAAACAATATAGAACGCATAGAAATCATACCAGGGGGAGGCTCTGTGCTTTATGGAAGTGGCACTAGAGGGGGTGTGATTAATATCATTACAAAAAAAGAAAAATCCGATGCTTTTGCTCTAAGTCTTAAAGGCAGTAGTTACGATCATGGAAATTTAGGTGGAAATTTAGGCGTTTATGGGGCTAAAAAAATCAATGATTATCTAACATTTGGTTTTGATATACAAGGCTTTAACCGCGATGGCTATCAAGAGGGTTATAATGAAAAAGGCTATTTTGTCAATACAAAAGCCTATCTAAATACTAGCGATAATAGTGATTTATCCCTAAATTATAATTATTTTGAAAGCAAAAATACAAGCAGTGGCTATCTTACAAAAGCACAAATTCAAAGTGATCCGACCCAAAAAGGAAGTGGTGATAATATCACTCAAATCAATAGACCTGAAATTGCTTTAGATTATCATCATTATTTTAGTGATTTATACGAAATTCAACTCGGAGCATTTTGGCAAAATCAAAAAATAAGATATCTAAAAGATGAAATTCCAATGATGGGCACCATAGCTTATCAAACCGGTAGCGGTTTTGAAGATACGCTTACGGGTATAAATTTAAAAAATAAAATCAATTACAAAGATGATTCTTATTTTATCTTCGGCTATGAGTTTGCAAATCATGATGCCAAAAGAACAAGCATAGTTCATTATAATGTAAACACTCCAGCATTTCAAATGAGTCATACCATGACAACCCTAATGGATATGGATAAGCAAAGCCATTCTGTTTTTGCTCTAGACTCTCATCAATTTAATGATATTTTTAGTATTTCAGGTGGGGCAAGATACGAATACAGTCTTTATGATACCCATAGAAATTACACAAACAAAATGATAATATTTGGTATGGAGCAACCAAGCAATCCAGAGCTTTTTGACGCTGATGATACAAGCAATAACTTTGCCTTTGAAATCACTCCAAATTTCAAATATTCTGATACTGGAAATATATATGCTAAATACGAAAGAGGTTTCATCTCTCCAACTCCTGCACAACTTGTTAACAAAGATCAAGCAACTCAAAAATATTACACTGCCAATTTAGATCCTGAAATTTTTGATACTTTCGAACTTGGGATTAATGATTTTTGGTGGGATTTTTATGGCTTTAATTTGACTTTATTTTACACTCTAAGCAAGGATGAAATTTCTTATCTTGGAAATCCACACTCCACAGGAGGAGCATTTTGGAAATATTATAATATCGACCAAACGCGTCGTTTAGGAGCGGAATTAAACCTTCATCAATTTTTATTCAATGATAGCTTAATCCTCAAAGAAAGCCTAAGCTATCTTGATGCTCAAATTTCTAAAGGTGTTAATGACGGACTTAGAATTCCTTATGTTTCAAAAATCAAAGCCACAGCCGGAGTAGAATACGCTTGGAATAAAAATTTATCAAGCTATATAGATCTAAGCTATTTTTCAAGAGCAAAAGATGGCGGGGTTGTTGACGAAAATACAGGAAAGATGTCTAGAAATTCTTGGATTAAGGATTATTTTTTAACTGATATTGGTGTAAATTATAATTATAGAAATTTACAAATTCTAGCAGGCATTCGCAATCTTTTTGATAAGCAATATTACACTTATCAAGACAGCACAAATGATCAATATCTAGCCGGAAATGGTAGAAATTACTATGTTGAATTTAAATATGCGTTCTAAAAATCTAGTGATTATAGGGCTTTTTTTAGCCTATATAATCACCTGTATCATCGCACTTTGCTTAGGAGATGAAAATTTAAGCCCTAAAGAACTTCTCTCCTATGCTTTTGGTGAAAATGAAATTTTGCGTCAAATCATCATCGATGGGCGTTTGCCTCGTATTATAATGGCTATTTTAATCGGTATGCTTTTAGCTAGCAGTGGAGCAGTAACGCAAAATGTATTTTCAAACCCCATAGCAGATCCTTATATCATAGGTATAGCTTCAGCAGCAACCTTTGGATCTGTTTTAGCGTATTTGTTAAAACTGCCTGATTATTATTATGGAATTTTAGGCTTTATTTGTTCTGCTATTTTTTCATTAGCGATCTTTAAAGTATCTTCAAAAGCTTCCATAGCTACTTTACTCATCATAGGCATTGCTGCCTCATCTTTTCTAGGAGCTTTTACCTCGTTTTTTACCTATCTTATAGGGGAAGATTCTTTTAAAATAGTTGCTTGGCTTATGGGAAATATAGGTTCAGCTTCTTGGTTTCGTATAGGAATTTTGATTTTGCCTTTGATTTTTTGTCTTATGTATTTTTACGCGCATAAAAATGAATTAAATATCATTTTAAGCGGAGATGATGAGGCAAGAAATTTAGGAGTTGATGCCCAAAAATTAAAAATCAATCTTTTGATAGTTTCTTCTTTGGCAGTTTCTTTTGCGGTAGCTTTTACAGGACTCATAGCCTTTGTAGGACTTATAATCCCTCATACCGTAAGACTCTTGCTTAGAAATTATGACAATGCTTTGGTTATTCCTTTTTGTACCGCTTTTGGAGGGCTTTTTTTACTCATTTGTGATACTCTAGCAAGGACTCTAATAGCCCCTGTGCAAATTCCTATAGGGGTTTTAACCGCATTCTTTGGAGCTCCTGTATTTTTATATTTGGCTTTAAGTGCTAGGAGATTTTTATGATATTAAAGATACAAAATTTAAGTTTTAGCTATCATAAAAAAGAATTGTTAAAAAATATCAATTTAGAGCTTCAAAATAAAGCTTTTATAGGTATTTTAGGGCCTAATGGCTCGGGTAAAAGCACACTTTTAAAGCTTATACTAAAAAATTTAAATATAAGCAAGGGCGAAATATCGCTTTTTAATACCAATATAAAAAACTTTGCCCTTAAAGAATTTGCACAACTTTGCGGTTTTGTGCCTCAAAATTCGGGTTTAAACACGCCCTTAAAAGTTATTGATGTGCTTTTAATGAGCAAATTTACAAATTTAAAACATGCTTTTTGTGATTATTCTAAAGAAGATATTTTAGAAGTTGAAAAATTTGCAAAAACTTTAAAATTGGAAAACTTTTTAGAAAGAAATATACTTTCTTTAAGTGGTGGAGAATTTCAAAGAGTGCTTTTAGCAAGAGCCTTGCTTAAAAAACCCAAAATTCTTTTTTTAGATGAACCCACTTCAGCACTTGATTTAAACCATGCTATCGAGCTTTTAAGCCTTTGCGAAAGATTGATAGAGCAGAACAATATCGCAGTTGTAGCGATTTTGCATGATTTAAATTTAGCCTCTATGTTTTGTGATAAGGTATTGTTTTTAAAAGAAGGAGAAATAAAGTATTTTGGAAGTACAAAAGAGCTTTTTACCAAAGAAATTCTAAAAGAAATTTATAATTTAAATTGCGAGATTGTCTATAAAGACTTAAAACCTTATATCTTAGCCTTAAAGGAAAAAATATGAAAAAAATTTTAATCATTATGAGTTTATTTTTAACCCTACTTAATGCCAAAGAACGCATTGTAGTGCTTGATCCTGCAAGTATAGAAACACTTTTTATGCTAAATGCACAAGATCAAATCGTAGGTATTGCAAATTTGCAACACTCAAATATCTACCCTGAAGAAAAAACTTCAAAAATAACTAGCGTAGGAACTTTTTCACACCCTTCTCTTGAAAAAATAGTTGCCCTAAAGCCAAGCTTAGTGATATTAAGCTCGTATTCTTTAAATTTAGAAGAAGGGCTTAAAAACTTTGGAATCAAAAGTATCAATTTAAAAGCCCAACGCCTTGATGAAATCAAAAGCAATATCCAAATTCTTGCAAAACTCACAGACAAAGAAGAGCAAGGCAAAAAACTTTTAGAAGAATTTGAACAAGGATTACAAGAATTGCAAAAAAATCCCTTAAATAAAAGCGGAATTTACCTTTATTCTAGTAATCCACTCATGGCCTTTAATGATAATTCTTTAATAGCGGATATATTAAGACTCATAGGCATTAAAAACCTAAGTCCTCAAAGTGAAATAGCACGCCCTATAATCTCAGCAGAATACATCCTAAAACAAAATCCTGATTTGTTGATCTTAGGCATTAATGCAGATGGCAACATTTTAAATGCTAATGCTTTGTTAAAAAATACAAAGGCAGCTCAAATGGGACAAATTTATCACAATGAAAACACTCATATATTGTTACGCTTAAGCCCAAAAATCATAGATAGAATTAAAGAATTTAAAACAAGATTAGAAAATCAAAATTTTTAATCGCTCAATCTTGTTTTAAAAAATTCACAGCTTTGACAAAGCTTTTCTATACGCTTATTTTCTTCAAAGGCCTTTTTGATTTCTTGAATGCGTTTGGACTCAAGAAGGCTCTTAAATTCAGCATTAAAAACATTACCCAAAGATATATCGCCTTTAGTATCCAAACAACAAGGCACGAGCGTGCCATCACTTAAAATGCCTATTTGCTCTTTTAAAGCATGGCATTTTCCTTGAGTATAAAGGGGCTTATCTTTTAAACTTGGCCATTTAAAAAGCTTGTTTTGATGAAGCAAAATATGCCTTTGAAGACGATTTTTAGCCAAGTGTGTAAGAATTCGAACCCCAAATTCTTTACTTAAAAATTCATAAATGGGCAAATTTTCGCTAGGGGCTTTAAAGTTAGTATCTAAATTCCAAAGTCTAAGATTGATAAAGCTTGATTTTTTATACTCTAAATGCTCTTTGCAAAACTCTAAAATAGGCTTAAAATATTGCTCTAAAGAAAGTTTGCTTTGACTTAAAAAGGCCATTAAAGAGATATTGATTTGATGGATATTGTCGTATTTTAATAACAATTTAGAATTTTTAGGACTAAAATAAAAACCACTTGTGGTAATTTCTAATTTCATTTGATGATTTTTAGCAATTTGTAGATATTCTTCTAAATTATTTAAAAGCAAAGGATCTCCCAAAAGATGAAAGGTAAAAATTTCGCTTTTATCCCAAATTTGCCTTGCAAGTTTGGAAAAATTTTCTACACTCATCACTCCACGCAAGGCTTTTTTTGAGGGACAAAAATCACATTTTAAACCGCAAATATCGCTTAATTCTATGTATAATTTTTTAAATTTCATTATGTATCCAAGAGTATTTTTTAGCAATATTTTAAAAAATAGATTAAAATAAGTAACATTTTATACATATTTTTATATATTTTTTAATTATTTTATATATTTTCAAAACTTTTAAATAAAATCCACATTATACTTGAAAAAATTAAAACTTTAAAATGAAGGAAATTTTATGCAAGAACTTACTCGAGCGAAAAAAATCCGTTCTATTGTAGCTGCAAGTAGCGGAAATTTGGTAGAATGGTTTGATTTTTATATTTATGCTTTTACAGCAACTTATTTTGCTCATACTTTTTCAACCTCTGATAATCCTATCGTGCAGCAAATCAATGCTTTTGGAGTCTTTGCTGCGGGCTTTTTTATGCGTCCTATAGGCTCTTGGCTTTTTGGTTCTTTAGCTGATAAAGTGGGTCGTAAAAAATCCATGGTTGTATCTGTGGTTTTAATGGCTTTAGGCTCTTTTATGATAGCAGCTTTACCTAGTAAAGATGTGGTGGGGGATTTTGCTATTATCTTGCTTTTACTTGCAAGACTCATACAGGGACTAAGTGTAGGTGGGGAATACGGCATAGCAGCGACCTATCTTTCCGAACTTGCCACAGAAGGCAAGCGGGGTTTTTACTCTTCTTTCCAATACGTAACCCTCATAGGCGGACAGCTTTTAGCAGTAGCTAGTATTAGTATAATGCTTTTCTTTTTTAGCATTGATGAAATGAAAGATTATGCTTGGAGAATACTTTTTGTTGTGGGTGGAATTTTAGCCCTTGGCTCTCTTCTTGTGCGCAAAGTGATGAATGAAAGCGCGACACAAATTCACAAACATGAGGATAGAGGGACACTCAAAGCTTTATTTACAAGCTCTTGGAAACAATTTTTAATGGTACTTGGTATCACTGCAGGTGGATCTTTGGCATTTTATACTATCACTACCTATACCAAAACTTTTATGGAAAATTCAGGTATGGATAAAACACTGGTTAATAATCTCTTTTTAGGTGCTTTATTTATACTTATGATTATACAACCGCTTTTTGGATATATCGGCGATAAGATAGGACATAAGCGATCCTTAATCATCTTTTGTATCTTAGCTTTTGTAGGAATTTATCCTATTTTCAATCTTATATCAAGCAATGCTCAAAGCAATACTTCTTTAGTGTTTATCTTAGTGGTGCTTTTATTTATTATTCTAAGTTTTTATACTTCAGTGGCTGGAATTTTTAAAGCCAAACTTTTCCCTGAACATGTAAGAGCCTTAGGCACAGGCTTGGGTTATGCGATATCTAATGCCATCTTTGGAGGATCTGCACCTTGGGTGGCTTTACAATTTAAAAATGCAGGAATAGAAAATGGCTTTTTTGTTTATATCGCCGTGCTTACTCTGCTTATGTTTATAGCAACTTTGTGCCTGCCTAAAAAATCAGAGCTTAATTAATCTTAAAGCCTTTAAAGAAAGTATCGAAAGTGCGGTACTTTCTAATTCTTTTAAGCTTTTAAATTGATAATTTTTATTTTCCTCTTTTAAAATTTGATGATAAACTTTAATATTTAATTTATACTTTGTATAATGATGTTTAAACTCTCCTAACAATTTCATATTTTTAAAAATTTCGCCTTCCTCTTTCTTAAAAAAAGGAAAATTATACATACCCTTATAAAGCTTATCTTGACTTTTTTGTATAGCAAATTTTTTATCCCATTCAAATACAAAAAGACTTAAGTTTGCATTCTCATAAGATGTTTTTTTAATTCCAGGATAAAGCTCTGTATTGAATTTTCCTTGGCAAAAATCATACAAGGGGCAAATTCCACATTTTGCATTTTTACTCACACATATTAAAGCACCTATATCAAGTAAGGCTTGGTTGTGATTAAAAGCATCTGCTAAATTTAAAAGCTCCTTAGCCTTTCTTTCAAGCTCACTCATTTTCGGATTTTCCAAGGCAAAAAGGCGTGAAAGCACACGGCGTATATTGCCATCTACAAAAGAAACTTTTTGATCATAAGCAAAACAAGCAATGGCTCCTGCGGTATAAGTTCCTATACCACTTAAATTTTTTAATTCATCAAGTTTTTTGGGTAATTTGCCTTCAAATTTATCCACACACTCTAAAGCTGCTTTTTTTAAATTTCTAGCACGAGTGTAATACCCAAGCCCCTGCCAAGCCTTTAAAAGCTCATCTTCGTTTGCCTTAGCTAAACTTTGTAAGGTAGGAAATTTTTGCAAAAAAGGAAAATAAAACTTCTCTAAAACTGATTTTACCTGAGTTTGCTGGAGCATAATTTCACTGATATAAACTCCATAAGCTCTATCAATATCTTTTAATCTTTCATCACAATCTTTACTTTCTAAATTGCGCCACGGCAAATTTTTGCGTCCATTTTTATCATACCAAAGAAGTAATTTATCTTGTAAATTTTGAATCATTTGTTTTTGCATGGGTTAGAGTATAACAAAAATTGCATAAAAATTTATAATGTATTATAGTGATATTTTAATAATTAAAATCAAAAATCATTTTATCAATTTATATAAAAATCCCATTTTACATACAATACAAAGCTACAAATAATAAAAATGCAAAAATAAACACAACTTAAATATAAATTCAAATAAAAAATAAAAAAGTAAGGAAATATAGTTATTTTCAAAGCTTTAATTTAGAATAAAATATTTAAAATACATTTTTAATTTTCAAAATTATATTCTTTGTTATAATTATTTAAATCAGTATTTTTAAACGCATTTAAAGGGTTAAATCAATGGATCATCATAAGCTAATTCCCCTTTGGGATGAACGCTATAATATCAACCATCAAAAAATCGATACCCAACACCAAAGACTCTTCGAACCTGCAGCACAAGTTGAAAATGCGGTTTTTAAATTTGTTAAGCGCGATGAATTAAAAGAAATTTTAACCGAACTCTTTGCTTATATGAAAGAACATTTTCATGATGAGGAAGAATTTATGCAAGAAATTCAATATCCACGCCTTTACGAGCACAAACAAATGCATAAAAATATCATACATGAAATGTTTCAATTGATACAAAATATAAAATCTACAAATGATTTAAAAGAAAAACTATACTCTATCATGTCAAAATGGCTTTCTAGGCATATTTTAAGCCATGATGTTATGATTATTGCTTGGGTAAATGAGAATTTAAAAAAAGATGAAAATAAAGCACTTGAGTTAAACGATTTGCCACCAAAACAAACCCTAACACAGGAGGAAAATTTCGAATTTATCTATTCTTGTCCTTGCAAGATAGATCATAGGTTAAGCTTTAAAGAGCATGAAAGTATTACCAATGAAGGCAAGGTTATGAGATGTAAAAAATGTCAAGAGCTTTTATTTTTTATTAGAAGCCAAGAAAAACTTATAAGGGATAAAGCTTGCTTCCAAAATGGGATAAAATCTATAGCGTTCATAATGGCAGAATAGACAACCAACACAAAAAGCTGTTTGAACTTGCAGCCAAAGTTGAACATATATTTGATAAACCCGTTCATAGAGATGAAATTAAAGCTTTGCTTACAGATTTTTTCAACTATATGAAATACCATTTTGATGATGAAGAAAAATATATACAATTCATTCGTTATCCAGACTTTGAAAGGCATCGCCAAATTCATAAAGAAATCATCCAATCCATGATAAAAATCATTCAAAACATAAAAACCACCAACGACCTAAAAGAAAAACTTTATATCATGGTAAAAAATGGCTTTTAGAACACATACTTTATGAAGATATGAGAGTAGAACAATGGAGATTAGGTTCTTTAAGCTCTGAAAATGGAGCTGATATCACTTTTGAAGAAATTAAAGATGATGAAGATGAGGCTGTAATTTATTTTTACGCTTGCGAGTGCATAGGGCAAATTCATGATGTACCTTCTGGAATTCATAAAAAAATACAAAATGAAGGTGCAAAATTTAAATGTAAAAAATGTAAATTTCCTTTAGAATTTTTCAAAAAAGGGTATTAATTTTTATATTTATTTTGTTAAAATTATTTAATTTTTATTAAAGGATGAAGAAATGTTAGCATTTTTTAAAGGTTTAGGGATAGGATTTTTATGTTTGGTACTTTTTGTAGCTGGAGTGATTTTTAATGTAGAGTTTTTAAATAAAAACAAAACTACTCAAACTTTAAATTTCTCAAGAAGTATAGAAACAAGTATGGAAGCTAAACCCGATATTTTTCATGCAAATATCAACTTTTGGGCAAATGAAAATTTAAGCACTCAAACCTTTTTAAGCAATGAAGATAAAATTCAAATTTCTAACACTTTTAATCAAATTTTAGAACGCTCTAAAAAAGAAAATTTTTGCAGTGGCGGAAGTTTTTCACTTGAACCTAATTTTTCTTATAAAGATGGAGTTCAAACCCCTAAAGGACAAAGACTTCATGCAAATTTAGAATGTGAGTTTACAGCAGATAAACTAGAAAATTTTAACAAACTTTTAAATGATTTAAACTCCATCATTGCAAAAAGTGAATTTATAGGTATTTCTACACCTGCCTTAGAGCCTAAATTCTCCAAACAAACCCTAAAAGACAATAAAGAAAAACTTTATAGCGAACTTCTAAAAAAAGCTTATTCTTATGAAAAAATTTATTCTTTAGATCTTAACAAAACTTGTATATTAAAAAATCTAAATATTGAATCAATTCCAAATTTTTATCCAAGGGCTTTAAATAGTATGAAAAGCGCTGATAATATGGAGCTTTCATTGCCTATAGTAAAGGATGAAGAACAAAGCATTAGCGGTACTGCTTTATTTATTTGCAAATAATCAAAGCAAAATAAACTCATTTTAAGTTTATTTTGCTAGAATTTCATCTTTAGCTTTACGCGGGAATAGCTCAGGGGTAGAGCACAACCTTGCCAAGGTTGGGGTCGCGAGTTCGAATCTCGTTTCCCGCTCCATTATCACCCGCCCGGGTGGTGGAATTGGTAGACACAAGGGACTTAAAATCCCTCGGAATTTTTCTTCCGTGCCGGTTCAAGTCCGGCCTCGGGCACCACTTTTTCTAAAAATTATCAGGGCGACATAGCCAAGCGGTAAGGCATGGGCCTGCAAAGCCTTGATCTCCGGTTCGAATCCGGATGTCGCCTCCAAAAAAGGCAATTAATTTTTACAACTTCAATTCGGGAGATGGCTGAGTGGTCGAAAGCGGCGGTCTTGAAAACCGTTGAGGGTCACACCTCCAGGGGTTCGAATCCCTTTCTCCCGGCCACTTTGAAATTTTCATTAGTTTAACAAACTCTGTTATGATAAATTGATTTGATCTAAAAAATAAGGAAATCAATTTATGAAAAAATTCATCTTAATCTCATCTATACTTTCATCTTTTTTTATATTTGCCGAGGCAAATGAACTGCCAAGTGATAAAATCCAACCCGAAGTAAAAGTTATCAAAGAACATTTTAAAAACAAAGTAGAAAAGATAGAATTTGAAGCATGGGCAAAAGGCATGGGTTTAAATTTCTCAACTCAAAAATATCTTAACAATCAAAACTATAAAAAATATGCCAAAACTATGGCAAAACTCATCAGAAAAACAAGAGGAGTTAAAGGCAAGGTTGAAATTTGTTATAAAGGAACACCTCAAAAAAGAGTTCACAAATGCAATAAATTTTAATTCCTGACTTAAATTAATATCATATAAAATTTTTAAGTTTTTTTCACTATAAAAAAGCTACAATTTCTTAATTATATATCATTAAGGAAAAGGCATGTTTAAAATTATTTTGCTCATATCAATAATCTTTGGCTTAAATGCTTGCAAAGGAGAGGATATGAATAACAATGAAGATACCAATAAAGATATTAAAATGGTCTATACTCCTAATGGAGGAGGTATAAAACTCAATACAAAAACCAATGAATTTTTATTTAATCAACGAGAAAAACCCACTGGCAAATACACCAAAGAATACACCAAAGCCCTTTTAGAAGCTGTCAATATAGTCGATAATTCCCCTTATAAAAAATTTTATGAGCCTAAATATTTAGATCCAGAGTTTCACACAGGAGAGAAATCCACTTTGCTTGAATTTAAAGATTGGCAAAAGATCTATTTAAAAGATCCTGTTAAAGGAAGCTTAGCTCCTTGGACCAAAGCAGAAAAAGCTTATTATAATTCTTTAGATGGAGAAGGAAGGTATAATTATTTAGTAAAAAGAAGTGGCTTAGTATGTACTCCCATAGATTTAAAAGATAGTGCTTTAATAAGACCTAAAAGACCTAAAGAAAAAAGATTTATAAATGCTTATAAAGAAGGTATGAAAGATTATAAAGAAGCTAAGAGACTAGATTATAAAGGATATGATCTTTTTCAAAAAGCCATTAAGAATTTAAGCTATGCTTATGAAGAGGGTAAAGATTATAAAGCAGGACTTGCTTTAGCAGAACTTGGATATTCAAAAGATTATTTTAGAGCCATTATAGGTAAATTAGACCAAGATGAAAACAATGAAGCTTTGTTGGATAAACTAATCAATGAATTTTTAAATGCTAATTATAGAAGCATAAGGATTTATGAAGAACTTATAGAAAAGTATGACTTAGGGGATGCTTATTGGGGTTTATATGTTTATTCTCGTAAAATAGAAGATACAGTATTTGATGATAGATTTTATTTTGCTCAGCTTAAAGATAGCAGTGAAGAGCTTTATAAAAATGCTTTTGAACATGGAGCTTATGGAGCTTTTGGTGCTAAGGCAAATACTATATATTCTGATTTAATTGCAGGAGAATATCAACTTTGCTTAGGTATATTGGGCAATAAAAAGGCTTTTTATGAAGCAGCTGTATATCTTAGTGATTCTGGTTTAAAATCAAGAGCCTTTCAAGCTCTTTGGCTTGGAGTGCAATTAGGAGATGAAAAATGTTTAGAAGGATTGTATCGTCCTTTATATGGAATACATGAAAACCCTTTAAAAAGACAACTCATGAAAGACTTTGCTAAAAATCCTCCTTATGACAAATACGGAATGCTTCCTTTTTTAGATGAGTTAATCTCTACAGAATGGATTATAGATCCAAATGAATATGATTTCATTTACGATATTAATAATAGAGTAGTGACGGCAATGCTAAATGGAATCGATAAGGGTAAATATAAAGATCCAAGAGATGTGGATTCTACTCCTGAAAGTAGATGGGAATTTGACCAAGAAATAGATGCTTATAAAGAAGGTTCTGTAAGAAGTTATAGTTATGATTTACCCAATCACTGGAGTGAAGCAGATGTAGAAATTTATTTAGAAGAGCTTTATTTACATGCCAAACTCGCAGCTTTAACTCCTCCTCAAGGCTATCCTAATGCACCAAGATACTATAGTCCTGAAAGATTAGAATTTATTTACAACAAACACAAACTTGATTCTAGAATCCCTGCTATTTATAGAGCTAACTTTCCTGAAGAGCTTAGAGCTAAGATAAAAGCTATAATATAAAGGAATGAAATGAAAAATTTTTATATGAATTTAGCATTAAATGAAGCTTGGAAATATCAGTTTTTAACCTACCCTAATCCTGCTGTAGGTTGCGTTATACTAGACAAAAATGAAAAAATTTTAGCCATAAAAGCCCATGAAAAAGCAGGATGTGCTCATGCAGAATTAAATGCTATAGCCCATGCTTTTACAAATTTAAACCCTGAAATTTCATTACCTCAAGAAGCCAATGCGATGCATGAATTTATTTGCAAAAACCATAGAGGTATTTTTAAAGATAGCATAGCTTTTGTCACACTTGAGCCTTGCTCTCATCAAGGAAAAACGCCTCCTTGTGCAAAACTCTTTAGCGAGCTAGGTTTTAAAAAAATTTTCATCAGCGTTAAAGATGAGAATGAGATTGCAAGTAAAGGTGCGGAGTTTTTAAAAAAACAAGGAGTAGAGATTGAATTTGGTGTGCTTGAAGATGAGGGAAAAAAACTTTTAAAACCTTTTTTAAAATGGCAAAAAGGACAATTTAAACTTTTCAAACTCGCTCTTTCTATGAATGGCTCGCCTTTTGGCAAAATCGTAAGCAATGAGCTAAGTCGTACTTATGCGCATAAAATTCGTTCTGTGATTGATTTGCTTGTGTTAGGAGGAGAAACGATAAGAAAAGATCGTCCCATACTTGATGCAAGACTTTGTAAAGGCAAGGCGCCTAATCTTTGTATTTTAAGTCATCAAAATTTAGAAAATTTTGACAAAAGCATTCCTTTATTTAGCGTGCCTCATCGTCAAATTTATACTCAAATTCCTAATAAAGCTAAATTTTTAATGTATGAGGGTGGAGAAAATTTCCTAAAAAAATTCAAAGATGAGATGGATATGTTTTTGATTTTTCAAAGTTCAAGTTTAAATGATGAAAAAAATGTTACAATGCCTTTGAATTTCAAGCCACTTTATAGAAATTTTTTAGGGAGTGACACTTATGGCATTTATGAGCTTTAGCGGATTTTTTTATGCAAGAAATGATTTAAGATTATTTAAAATAGAAAAGAAAAGCGAAATCAAATCTTTTTTTTATAAAGATTATACGCTAGCAAGCTTCAAAGATGAGCTAAATTTAAACAATGAAATCTTTTTTTATCAAAGTTTGAAAGAAAATTTGTTTAAAGAAAATGATGAAATTTTAATTTCAAATTTAGGCAAAAAAATCATACTTTTTAGAAATTTTACTCAAAATAGTGATAATTTTGCTGAAGCAAAATTAAAACAAGTCTTGCTTTTAATTTTTTTATTTTTAGCGAGTGTATTTTTTGCAAGCTTGGCTGCCATCAATGAATTTGGTGCTGTTGATCTTGTTTTTTTGATGATTTGTTTGTTGCTTTTGGTTATGGGTATCATCAACCTTGGCTTACTTTTTAAACAAATTCGCATTTTAAAAAGTTTTAGCAAAGAAGAAATGAAAGAATTTTTAACCCAAAGAATGAAAAAATACGCAAAAAAATAAACAAAAATACCTTAAATTTTATAAAAATTTATTTATTTAAAAGTGTGCAAAGTAAAATCTTAGCACACTGTTTTTAAATTTGTAGCAAGTCCGCCTAAAGAAGTTTCTTTGTATTTGTAATTCATATCCTTACCAGTTTCATACATGGTTTCTATCACCTCATCAAGGCTGACTATAGGAATAGATTTGCGTGTCATTGCCATTCTAGCTGCACTGATAGCTTTTATCGCCCCAAAAGCATTTCTTTCAATGCATGGAATTTGAACCAAGCCCCCTACAGGATCACAAGTAAGTCCTAGATGATGCTCCATTGCCATTTCAGCAGCGTTGCAAGCCTTAAAAGCATTGGCTCCTAAAACTGTGGCCATAGCCGCAGCTGCCATAGAACTAGCACTACCAATTTCTGCTTGACAACCTGCTTCTGCTCCACTAATACTTGCATTTTTCTTATAAAAAGAACCTATAAGCATAGCTACTAATAAAAATTCAATTGCCTTTTCGTCATTAAAACCTATGGTATGGTTTTTAAGATAAAGCATGACAGCAGGGATAACAGCACATGCTCCATTTGTTGGTGCGGTTACGACTTTTGCTCCGCTAGCATTTTCTTCAGCAATCGCAATAGCATACAAAGAGATAAAATCAATAATCCCCATAGGATCAGTAGTCATCGCTACTCTTTCTTTAAGTCCTTTAGCTCTACGCTTTAAATGAAGTTTTCCAGGCAAATAATCTTCATTCGGGTGCGTACCATTATAATACACTTCTTGCATCACTTCCCAAATTTCAAGACAATAAGCACGAATTTCCTCTTTAGTGTGAAATTGCAATTCATAACGATAAGAAAGCTCTGCCAAATCCCAATCTCTTTTATCGCAAAGCTCTAAAGCTTCTTTAGCGTTATTAAGCTCTATATCTAGTTTTTTCTTTTTATTTTGGTTGGAATTTTTACCTTTTTTTTCTAATTGTGCAGTTGTTAAAACAAAGCCTCCACCTACAGAATAATAAGTTTCCTCATCAACTAACCCACCTTTACAATCATAAGCTTTAATTTTCATACCATTCTCATGTAAAGGTAAAAAATCTTTAGAAAATATCAAATCTTTTTCATAATTAAAACTAAGTTTTTTCTCGCCACAAAAATCAATTTGAGCATTTTCAATAGCATTTTTATTTACTTCATCTTGTATTGCCGCACTTAAATTTTTAGCTTCTAAGCCATTTAACCCCCAAATCACAGCCTTATCACTCAAGTGTCCTTTGCCTGTTAAAGACAAAGAGCCATAAAGAATGATTTGAATTCTTTCAATTTTTTCTAATTTTTTAGCAATTTTTTTACAAAATAAATTTCCTGCAAGCATAGGTCCTAAAGTATGTGATGATGAAGGACCTACACCTATTTTAAAAATATTTAAATTACTCATTCACCACACCTTAAAAAGTATAAATTACAGTGATGATTGTTAAAACACCTGTAATAAAAACAAAAGCATCTAAAGCTTTATTTTGGAATTTTTTCATTTTTGAAACCGTATAAATTGCAATAATTGGCATTAAAAATAAGATTGCTGCGATAATTGGACCGCCCAAACTTTCAATAAAACCTAAAATACTAGGATTGATATAAGCAGTAATTAACATAACAATATACATTACTAAAGTAGAATAAACTGCGATTTTTTTCAAATCAGGATTTTCATTACCTGCTAATTTGCAGCATTTTCTAACTATACCATAAGCACCTTCTCTAGCGCCAAAATAATGTCCAAAGAATGAACTAGAAATTGCCAAAAATGCGATTAATGGACCACCATAAGAAATAAATGGATTATCAAGCTTATTAGCAAAATAAGAAAGCACCGGTATGTTTTGTGCTCTTGCTTCAGCAAGTTCAGCTGGAGTTAAAGAAAGCACGCAAGATACCACAAAAAACATAACAAAAGCAAGCAACATGACAGAGGTTCTAAACAAAATTTGATTTGCTTTTTGTACTGAATTTTCAGGATATTCTCTTTTTACGCTTAGAGAAAAAGTTGAAATTGCTGGTGAGTGATTAAATGAAAACACTAAAACCGGTAAAGTTAGCCATACTATAGTAATAAATTCTTTTGTTCCAGGAATAGCACTAAAACTTTCAAATGACCATTGTGGGATAAGATATAAAGAAAATAAAAATAAAATAGCGCATAAAGGATACACAAGCCATTCACATACTTTAGTGATTAACTCTTCGCTAAAAAGCATAATAAGCATAAAAATACTTACCAAAATAAAAGCTAAAAGCAAACGATAAAAAGGAAATAAACTCGCTACAACTTTTTCTTTATCATCTGTGCTTACCTCATACATGGCACGAATAATATCTGCAAATACACCCTCTGAATTTAAAAGGGGTAAAAATTGATGGTAGATAAAACTTTCAAAAGTATTGGTTATACCCACACAATACGCTAAACAAATTGGAAAAATTGCAAAGAAATAAAGCACAGAAATAAAAATACTTACTTTTCTACCAAAATACTCTTCAGCCGCATGGGTAATGTCTTTATCATTACCATTTGCTTGACATACAAAACGACTTAAGGCTCTATGGCTTAAATACACCATTGGAAAAATAATCAAAGTCATCACAACAACTGGCCAAAAACCACCAACACCCGCCTTAATAGGTAAAAATAAAATCCCCGCACCCACAGCGGTTCCAAAAAGAGATAAAACCCATCTCGTGTCATAACGAGTCCACTTAGGAGTATTCATACATTTTCCTTAAAATTTGATATCGCAAAATTAAGCTTATTTTAACACACTTACTGGGTAAAAAATCTAAATTTCTAGCATTTTTCTTTAATTTATGTAACATTTTGTAAAATATTAGTCTTATTAAAATTATATTTTAAGATTTAATTTAAGTAAGTTTTGAAGATGGTTTTTTATATAAAAAACCATATTGGATTAACAAAGAGAAATTTTTAAACTCATTTAAAAATTTGGAAACATAAAGTCTCCAAATTTACATGCTTTTAGAATTAATAATCAAATTTTTGTCCTAAGATATTACCCTGTGCATCAGTATAAATTTTTAATTGATTGCTTAATTCAAATTTATATCCGTTGATTTCTCTGCTTACTTCTATGATTTGAGCGTTTGATGAAGCACTGATTTTTGGCATAATATTTGGCAAAATGCTATTTGGCAGAGCTTTGTATTTTCCATCTACATCTTTCCACTCTCCAGTGATAATAAAGTCAATTTCTGTTCCATCATTTAAAGTCACATCATAAGAATCTATATCTTTTTTTACTAAAGCAATTTGTGCAGTTTTAAAATTCTTAGATATAAAATCTTGTGCATTTCTTGGAAGTTCACTCGCAGGAACAATTATATCTCTAGCAAAAAGCACCGTAGCACCCAATAAAGCCGCTAAACCTAATTTTAATTTCATTTTTTCTCCTTTTTGTTTGTGTTTTGGTTGAGAGAAGTTTAACTTATCTTTGTGAAGTGAATGTGAAACTAAAAAATAATTTTTAAACTCTCATTTTCAACACCTATGCCTTGACTTTTCTTAAAAGAAAGTATTCTACCATCTTCAAATTTTAAAGTATCACCATCTTTTAAACTTAGATCATAAGTTAAAATATGCAAAATAATGTCATACAAAGTGAAGAAAAGCTCTTTTTCTTCTATATTTGCATCACAAACCTCAAGCTCTAATTTATCGAAATTTCTAAGACCATAGGTGTAGGCATTATTGCCATTATCACCTGGATAAACGCTTACATAAATCCAATTATAAATAGGCAAACGATTATCTTCTAGCATTTTTGCATTTTCTATATAAAACTTAGGCTCTAAAACAACTCCTCCTGTATAAAATCCCAAAGTATGCTCATCTTGCAAACACGCAGATGATATTTGAGTAAAAAGTTTAGCTTGATCTAGCTTTGATTCACTCTGACTTAAAACGGATACAAGAAGATGTGCTTTATGTTTTTGGGTTTGCTCTAAAGCATCTTTCCACATAAAATTAAAATTAGCATAATATTCTGCTTCGTTGTTGGGTATAGGATTTTTAATCAAATTTAAAGTAACGATCATATTTTTAAAAGAAAAAATTACTCCATCTTGAGTAAAATTTTCATCAGCAATCCATATATCAAAATCATCTTCAAGTATCTTTTTCAATTTCAAAAAATCAAACTTGGCTTCATCAAGAAGAACAAAAGAAATAAAATTATGATTTTCTTGCATGCTTTTCCTTAAGAGTTAAAGTATTTAAAAAATTATAACCTAAATTTTTAAGCCAAAGGCTTGTGAAAGTATGATTATTTAAAAAATTATGATAATTAATATTAATTATAATTTTATTTTTATTGTAGTATAATCGCCAAAATTTAATCAAATCATGGAGTTAAATATGGAATTTTTAAAAGATTATATTGATTTAATTATCTTTATAATTTTAGGAGTTATGGCATTTATAGCTTTTTGGTGCGTAATTGAAAGAGTATTATTTTTTAGAAAAATAGATTTTAAAAATTATGAAAATCAAGAGCAATTTGATGATGCAATTAGCGAGAATTTAACTACCATTTATATTATTTATTCTAACGCTCCCTACATAGGACTCTTAGGAACTGTTGTAGGGATTATGATTACTTTTTATGAAATGGGAATAGCGGGAAATATCGATGTCAAATCCATAGTCGTAGGACTTTCTTTAGCTCTTAAAGCTACAGCTTTAGGACTTTTAGTCGCCATACCTGCCTTAATGGCTTATAATGCCTTACTTCGCAAGGTTTCACTTTTAAGTAATGCTTATAAGGTGAGTAAAAATGCTTAAATTGCCTAAAAATGAAGGGTTAAATATAGTTCCTTTCATAGATATAATGCTTGTTTTACTTGCTATCATTCTTAGTATTTCAACTTTCATTGCTCATGGCAAAATTGAAATCAATCTACCCGTTAGCGAAAATGCTCTAAGTCTTAACAATGATGAAAAAAAATTATCCATTAGCATTGATGAAAACAATATTTTCTATCTAGACGATAAGACTACAGATTTAAAAGGCTTAAGCGATGCTATTTCTTCGCTTCATAAAAAAACTATAGTAGAATTAAAAAGTGATAAGAATGCAAAATTTGAAAGCTTTGTTCAAATCATTGACTTATTAAAAGCTAAAGAGCATGAGAATTTCCAAATTATAACAGAGAAAAATAGATGAAAAATACTTTGTCAAATCACAAATCACAAGCTTTTTATATATCTTTTTTCTTAGCTCTAGTTTTTTAATTCTGCTAATTTTTGAAAAATAGAATTAAATAGCTTTGCTTTGACTCTAAAACAATCTATAACTTAAACTAATCACAAAAGCTAAAAAACCTGATACAAAACTAATAAGAGCGCTTAACCTACACCCAAAGTAAATACTATAAATATTTCATTTATTTTTAAATTTTTACACTCTTTTGTTCACAAATATGGCTTCATTATTACTTATTTGCACCATTAAATCTTTTTTTAAATTTTGCTCTAAATTCCCTAAAGACTTATTTTGAAGTTCTTCAAAAATTTGTGGATTACTTGCTTTAAGTTTGGCTTGCTCATCAGCACTTAAAGCACTTAAACCTTTTTCTTGAGCTTTTTGAAGCAAATCTTCGTCTTCTTTTTCTTTGATATTATTTTCCTTATCATCTTTTTTATTGATTTTTTGCGGATCTATGGTTTTCATAGCATTAGCTCCACCACCTGATGCTTCTTTAATGTCGCTTAAAATTTCTCTCATGCTAGGTTCTTTAACATCACTATCATCAACTTTACCATCTTTATTTACATCTTTATCAATAAAAAAATTTAATTTTTCTTCTATATTTGCATCATCAGATATTTTTTCATCGCTTGTTTTAAAGCCTAAATTTTGCATACTTTGTTGAAGGGTACTTGTATTAAAATTTAATTTTACACTTTGTTGTTTATTATTTAAATTTGAATTTAAAGAACCAAAATTATCTTTTACACTTTCAAACCAATTTGAAACAAATTGATTTGCTTCGCCATTAAGCCTTATACTACCATCATTTCTAGCAACATAATTCGTATAAGAACCGAAATTTTTTTGTAAACTACTATAATTTTCATCGCTTAAATTTAAAGCTATAAGTTCACCTTGCTTATTTTCAAAAACAACCTTAACACCATCGCTATTTAAACTCGAAAGATCTTGCACGGGAATTTTATCTTTCTCTTCTTTTTTTAATTCTAAAATTTCTTTACGATTTGTAACATTTTGAGAACTTGGTAAAGAAACATTAAAATCATTGATTGTTAATTTGTCCATAATAACTCCTTAGAAATTTTAAAGCCCAAGCATTTAACTTGGACTTGTTTATTTTATTTACAAGCTGCAAATAAGCCCAAACGACACATTTGTCTTTGATATTGAGTAGGCAAAGAATTGCATCGTTTCAATCTTATTTCATAATCAACGCAAGAACTTCTAACTTGTGGGCTTTTATTATTCTCAGTTTTGCCATAAGCAAAAGAACCAATAAAGCAAGCAACTAGTGCAACAGAGAGTAATTTTCTCATAGTAAACCTCCAAAAATAATTGTAATCTTAAAATTATTTGATACAATTACAAATTTCATATCGGCAAAAAAATCAAATTTATTTATACTAACAAAATTATTTTTTAAAAAAGGAACATAAATGAAAGCATTAGCTCTTTTTAGCGGTGGGCTTGATAGTATGCTTGCAATGAAACTCATCACTGCACAAGGCATAGAAGTTAAAGCTCTAAATATCAACATAGGTTTTGGAAGCACAAGTGATAAAAGCGAAATCATGAAAAAGCGTGCGGCAATGGTAGGTGCAGATTTTGAAATGATAGATGTAAGAAATTCCTATCTTCAAGAAGTGCTTTTTAATCCACAATATGGCTATGGCAAACATTTTAATCCTTGTATAGATTGTCATGCTTTTATGTTTAAAACTGCTCTTGCTATGTTAAAAGAAGAAAATGCAAGTTTTATCATCACAGGAGAAGTTTTAGGACAACGCCCTATGAGTCAAAGAAGTGATGCGATGGCAAAGGTTAAAAAACTTGCTCTTGATGAAGAAGATTTAATCTTGCGTCCTATGTGTGCAAAAAACCTACCTCTAACCAAACCTGAAAGAGAAGGTTGGGTAGATAGAGAAAAACTCGAAAGTATTAGTGGAAGAAGTCGTAAAAGACAACTTGAACTTGCAGCTAAATTTGGCTTAGAAGACTTTGAAAGTCCTGGAGGAGGATGCTTGCTCACGCTTGATAGTTTTGCTAAAAAAATTCGAGATTTTATAGAATTTGACAAAGATATGCAAGTAAATGATGCGCAACTTTTAAAATATGGTCGTCATTTAAGATTACCCAATGGAGCTAAAATGATCATAGGTAGAAATGAACTTGAAAATACTCTTTTAAAAGGTTTAAAAACTCCTAAATATGAAGTAATAGAACTTGGAGATTTAATCGGAGCTTATTCTTTACTTAGTGCAAATGCAGATGAAAAAGATTTAGAACTCGCCTTAAAAATCGCTCTAACTTACACCAAGCATGAAGCAAACAAAAGCTATGAACTTCGATTTAAAGATAAAAGCTATAAAAGTATAGCTTTTGAGGATAAAAAAGAAATCAATCCATTTTTCATTTCTTAAACTTAAAAAAATACAGAAGCCCTGAGATAAATAGGAATCGTTTCGCTTGGCATATTCGAAGATTTATGCAGGGCTTTAGAAGCTGTTAAATTTAAAGAAAGATGATTTAAGTTGTATCTAAAACCAAAGGTGACACCGGCTAAAAAATCTTTATTGGGTAAAAGATAATCCCTACCATAACCCATATCCAATCCAACAAAAGGCTCTAATGCTCTTAAATATTTAGGCGCATTTAGAAATTGCAAATAAATCGTATTGTTACTATATGCTCCATAATCAAGAGCAGCAGAGCTTTCTTTAAATCCTCTAACTGTGTATTCATCGCCGATTAAAAATTTATCAGCATACAATAAGGGTTCATTAGAATAACTCGCACCCAAGCTGTTTTGATATAAAAATGCTAGGCCATCATTTGCATAAAAACTTTTTTGATAGCTTAAATTAAAATTGACTTTGTTAAATTCGATTTTATATAAAGAATCTTTAGAATCTTTTTTAGAACCCAAAAATGGAATTCCTTTTTCGTATTCTAAATTTAAAAACAAAAATCCACCAAATGCCAGCGTTGAATACTCAACCCCGCTAGCAATACTTGAATACCTACCACTTGAACTCTCTAAACGAAAATTATCAATCTCATTAACATCATCTTTAATGCCTAAATTAGCATAAATTGAAAATTTATCCTTGCTTGTGCAATGTAAAATCTTTTTTAACATGATTTTATGTCTTAAGCTTGTATCTGTATTTTTTATAAAAGAATTATCATATCCCTCAATCATATTTATATTATCACTATATTGCATAGAATAAGACAATTGATAACTCTGTATGGGCAAGGTATAATTTGCCACATAAACATTTTCTCGCTCTTGACTCATATCTTTTAACAATCCTTTGATAAAACCAAAGCGTATGGAGTCGTTAAGATTTAAAATATTACTTAAAGAAAGATAGGCACTAGCTTTATATTCTCCTTTAGCTTTATAGCCACTATTATCAAAGTCCAATATCAAATCAGGTGGCTTTGATTTAAGATTGATAAATATATCAGAATAACCATAATTTTCACTCGCTTTAACAGCGATTTTAACATCTCTTGCGCCATTGTTTAAATTTTCTATACCTGTATCTAAATCATAAATATTGAATTTATCACCCTTTTTCAAAGGCATACCAAAATCTAATCTTGTTGTATTATTATCCCCATTAAGATACACCTCTCCTACAAAACCATATTTTAAATCAAGAAAAAGTATATCGCGTTCTTGATCAAGCTCATCAATGGTTACACTAGAAGTTGAATAGCCCTTCGCAACGATAAAATTTGTAAGCTCTTTAATCATATTATAAATATCATTAACACTTAAAGGCTGATTAATGTATTTTTTAAATATTATTTGCTTGCATGGTAAGCGTATCGTTTTTCTTAAATTGAATTTGTTTGAAAATATAAATTTTATCTTCAGAATCTTGATTTTCTAAATACACATCCTTTTCTTGCTGTTGCTTTTTTTCTAATTCATCAAATTTTTTTGTATATGTAATTGTTGTTGTCTTTTATCTAGTAAATTCAGCGTTTTTGCAGAGTCATCTGCTTGCAATAAGCAGATAAAACTCATAAGCAAAAAAATAATTTTTAAAAATTTCACCTATAACCTTGTAGTTTGTGTGCTTTCATTGATATAAGGTCCATCTGATTTAGAAGGTTGGTTTGATGGTTGATTAGAAGTAGAATCAGATCCAGTAACCTTGCTTATCCCATTTTTTATTTTAGAGATTGAAGAATTAAGATTTATAGTACCTCCTGCCCAAGAATGATCTTGTGTATCTGTGGTATTTTGAGTATCTGTACTTATACCATGATTTTTGTTATTGTTTATATTGATATTGGCTGCAGAATTTACACTGCCTGTCTTGTCAATATGATCATCTATATGAACCACTCCTCCAAAGCTTTGATTTGTCCCGCCACTTAATCTTATCGTAGCCACATCGCTTTTTTCATAGACACTTACTTCAGAATTTGTAACTTTTCCATCAACAAGTAAATTTCCTTTTTGATTATCAGAATTTAAAATTCCCCCTTGCAAATTTAAATTTCCATTAACATGGCCATTGATTTCATTTCCTGCACTGATACCACTTTGAGTTGTAACAGTTGTTTTATCTGTTTTAGCATATCCTATACCTAAAGTGCCTGAAACACTTCCTGTAACAAGATGATTGCTTGATAAGCCTCCAGTTCCTGATGCATTCAATAAAGCGCTATATTTTTGAGAATTAAGACTATCAGCTAAAGAATTTACTTCCAAATTTCCGACATTTAAAATAGCATCATTAGAAGCTTTAACATTGGCTCCATTGAGTGTAAAATCTTTACCTGTGTTGATATTGATATTATTAGCATTTAAATTCGCATTGGTAAATTGCGTTTCGTTTGATTTAGAATACGACGCACTTGCAAAACCTTCAATGCCTTCACCCACAGTTCCACCATCAACTGCATGATATCCTGCGGTTTGCTTGTTAGTTGCTGCAATTTCCAAAGAAGAGCTAGAAGAAGAATTTTTAGATTTTGCAGCATTTAAAATAACATTATCTTTTGCCTCGATATTAATGCTACTAGCCTTAGCTTCCACTCCATTTAAAACAATACTTCCTTTTGTGCTTTCTAAATTTAAATTATCGCCTGCATTGATTTTAGAAATATTCTCGCTAGAACTTTGGCTTTTATCTTGATTGAATTTAAAACCTAGAGTTTGATTAGAAGTGGTATTTATGAGATTGTTGCTAAATATATTAGCAGTATTGGCTAAAGCTTGAGAAGCTACTATTCCATAATTTACGCCTAAATTTTCATTCTTAGCAGCTGCATTTTGAGCCGATTGATTGATAGCAGAAGCGATAGGACTAGTAGCTTCAATTCTTTCTTTAATATACAAACCAAAGCCTGTACTGCTTTGTGTTTTAATATCTTCATATTTAGTACTAACAATCTCTCCTGCTCTTAAATTAATATCCTTATTAGCCTCAAAATTAGCTCCACCTATATCTAAAGCATTATTTGCATTGATATTAATATTTGAACCTTTGATAGTATTTGAAACATGGGAAAGCTCATCACTTATTTTTTCCGTTTTAGAAAATTCCAAACCAGCCTCTGCAGTTCCTAAAAGATCAGATCTTACCCCACCTTGTGTGATACTATTAGAACTATTTGTGGTATTAGCATTTGCTTTATCTTGCACAAAACTATAATTTACAGCAACCCCATTTCCGGTTAATTCCAAATTAGCATTAGCAAAAACCCCAATAGCAATCGAATCGCTTTCTGTATGGGTTTTATTTTACGCAGCTATAAAATCAACCTTATCAGCCTTAATATCAATCTCGCCTCCATTAAGCTCACTTCCTTTAATGCTTACATTTTTTTGAGCATTTAAATTTAAAATATCGGATTGAATTTGTGATGAAGACACCAAAGAAGCATCAGTATTTACAGAACTTTGCTTATATTCAGCAATAGAACTTGTTGAAGAATGAGAAGAACTTGAAATTTTATTTTCTCCATTTTCTATTGTAATATTTTCTCCATTTAAATTAGCAGATTTATCCGCTTGTAAAGTTGAGCCTGTGATTGCTATATTGCCGTTGGTATTAATATTAATATCATCTTTTGAATTTAAAGTACTGCTTATTGATTTTGAAGTTTCTAAATTAGCACTTTCATAACTGATCTCTACGGGTTTTAATACACACCATCGGTTTTAGTCTTGCTAAGTTCGTGTGCATCTTTAATATTAACATTGTTAGCATTGATATCTATTTTAGAATCAGCATTGATATTGCTAGCTATAATATTTACATCTTGATTGGAAACAATTCCTACATTTGCTCCTTTGATATTGGTGCTTAAAACCCCATCTATACTCGTTGTAGTATTGGATTTTTGACTATCTGTATTAATTTGCTCAAATGAAGATGATTTAGAATAATCGTTTTTGATATTTACATCACCCTTTTGAGATATAAGAACAATTTTAGAATCATTCGCACTAGTAGAAATATCACTATTTTTGATATTTAAATCATTTACCGAATCAATATTAACAACATTATTTGCTTTAATCTCTCCTTTTTTAATTGAATTATAAGAGCCTTTTTCATCTATACCTAAAACAGTGTCTATATTGACATTATTGGCACTTAAATTTATATTTTGCGCATTTAAATTAGAACTTTGCAAATTAATCTCGTTGCCAGCATTGATATTAATCTGACCCTCTGAAGCTATGTCGCCTAACAAAGAATTAAATGATTGCGTATTAATATCTACGCCTGTTTTTCCTGTAAGATTTGATTTTATTTCATTATTTCCAATTGTCTCTTTAGAAAGATACAACATAGGAGCCATGATATTTTTACCGTTTTGTTTGATTGTTACATATAAAATCATATCTTGATCAACAGCTTGATTTTTAGCCAAACCTTGACCCAAATTTAAGCCATTTTCATTGGCATATTTTGCTCCATTTTCAAGTAATTTTTTGATTTCTTCTTCGCTCAATTTAGTATTGGATTGTAGTGCGTTTGCATACATTGCGTTAATAAGCTGATTTTCAAAAAAGGATCTCCTATAACTATAAATTCGTTGAAGTTTTTATTTTTAAATTGATTTAAAATACTTAAAAATCCAAAATACTTGCTTTCATCTATGATAGAAGTATTTGTAGTGTATTCATAAGTAATATTATCATTTGTTTTATTTTCAAGAGTAAATAAGCCTGAATTGATAAGATCAGGTATAGAATTTAAAATTAAATCTTGACTATTTGTCGCTTTTTTTAAATCCGAATCAAGTAAGGCAAAATTTTTATCCAAAGAACTGACTAAATCTTGATTGTATTCCTTAGCATTAAGATCTAATTTACCCTTTGAAGCAATAACAGCCTCGGATTTTGCTTTAAAAACAATCTTTGCATCAAGATTCCACTCTTTTTGAAGCATAATCACTACCAAATAATAAAGAAAAATATTGGTTTAAAGCTGAATTTTTAGCTGCTGCATCTTTAAGCGCATTCCACGCTGATTCTCTTTGATGATTTTTTGCTTGGGTGGTAGAAAAATATTTCAAAGCATCAAGCAAGCTTTCATGATCTACAAAATAATAAGTTGAATTTGTATTCCAAGAACCAAGATATTCTTTAGCAAAAAATCCATTAACTCTAATTTGCTCTAAAATTTCACCTACAGAAATTTCTTTACTTAAAGACTTATTGTCTATATTTCCAAAAGATACGATATTGCCTTGAGCAAGAATTTTTCCGCTGTTGTTGATTTGTCTAGCATTATCTTGTGATTGGGTATTGATATTTATATCTTTACCTGCTTGGATAGAAGCTTGCTTGCTGTCTAATAAATTATTATATTTTACAATACCCGTAACACCTACTTCCATATTCCATCGTTTAAAAGCAGTATCACCGTACCCTACTTGACCAAAACCTTGAGAATACTCGGTCGAAGTCTCAAGCATGCCTGTTAAATTTGCATTATTATTTAAAATATTTGCCTCGATATTGATACTTTATCTGCAAAAATTAAAGCATTATTATGAATCGTATGGGCGTTTAAATACAAATTATTTAAGCTATTAAAAGTGGAATTATTTGTAAGGGTTGTAGCTTGGGCTCTAAGATCACCATTTGAAAATAAATAAGCATCATTTACAAGATTTTCATCTGCATGAAGATTTAATTCTTTTCCACTAGCAACAAGGTTTTTAACATAAATATTTTTCGCATCAAGCTCTATTGAAGAAGTATTTTCGAGTTTTGAATTGATATTTAAATCATTCAAGCTTTTTATATGAAGCAAATTTTGTGCGTATAAATTTCCATGATTTAAAGTTAAATCTTTATTAGCTTGTATTTGAATATCATTTTGGCTTAAAATTTTGCCATTATTAATAAAAGCATCATCATTAAGCATTAAGCTTATATCTTTATTTGCTGAAATTTCTCCTTGATTGTCAAAAGAATTTGTACCCACTTTAATATCATTTAAAGCATTGATAAATCCAAAATTGCTAGTTTTATCTAGGGTATTTAAAGTTAAACTGTCTGCAAAAATACTTGAATTTTCTTGATTTATCTTAAAAATATCTTTTGTTTCTTGGCTCAAATTTGTTTGCTTTGCATTTTCAAAATTATTGGCATTGATTTGAATTTGCTTGCCTTTATAAAGTCCTTCATTTGTAACTTTTCCACTTGCTTTTAAATCAATTGTATCTGCATTGATTAAAGAGGTTTTAATATCTTTAGCGTCTATCTTAACACTTCCATTTGTATTTACACCTATAGCTTGAAATTCAGCCTTATCTTTTACTTTTACTATAACATCTTCAATTCCGCGTATTACTCCACTATGTCTTACACCAACACCCTCTTCTGTGCTAATAAGAGTAACTGTATTTGCATACATAGATCCTAAATATTTCCCATCAATACCATAATCAATTTTTTCATCTTTTTGTTTTGAAGCAATAATTTTTGGAGCATTTGGAGTACTTAAATCGACCTTATTAAGCCCAGCTATAAAATTAATATCGGATAAATTTTTACCACTTTGATAGTGGGCAATACTACCTGCAAGGTCAATCCCACGGCTGATTACATTAAAATAATCCCCATCAACCATTACCCCTTTTCTCCAATGGCTACCCTACCATTGCTTGTTACTTCTGTAAAATCTCCATTAAATTTGCCTGTGCTAAGTGTAACTCCTTTAGTATTTAAAAAAGCCGCTCCATTTACACTAAAACCATTTTCATTAGCAAAAATTAAATTAGCACTTTTTCCAAATACCTCAACAGCGCCATTGATATTAGAAGCTTGCTTACTTGAAATTTCATTTATAATAGTATTGGCATTTTGTTTTGAATTTGGATTTTTCCCTACCCATCCTCCAATTTGAGAATTTCCATCTTTTAAACTATTATTAAAAATTACTCCATCTTGGACACTGAATTCATCAAATTGATTGTGTGATACTCCATTTTGATTTGGGTTTTTGATATTAATTACATCAGTTTTATTGCTTGATTGCGTAAGATCTGTTGTTCTTGAAACAATAACATTACCATTTCTTTGACGCAAGTCTGCTGAGAACAATACGCAAGGAAATAAAGCACCAAGGAGTGTTAAATTCAACGATAAACGAACAATTTTCTTTTTACTAAATTCCATCAATCCCTCCTTGTAATATCTTTAACCATTTTAATATTAAAATAGTAATTTTTATCAATATTTTTAATTAATACTAAAAAAATCCTAAATAAAAATTCCTTTTTTATACACTTAAAATAAAAATAATATTAATTTATTTTTTTAAACTTATCAAAATGTATAAAAAATATAAAGATTAAGTGTTAAAAAATTTATAAAAGAGACGATATGAAGTTAAATCTTTTCAAAATATTGCAAATTAAAGCCCAAAAATGGGCTTTATCATTTTTTTATCCCATAAGCATTTTTTAAATTGTTTAAATTAGCACTTGCATGAAGCAATAAACAATCAGCCAAAACCAAACGCACCATAGCACTCACTACTACACTACCTCTAACACCTACACAAGGATCATGTCTGCCTTTGAGTTCAAATTCTAAATCATTTCCAAATTTATCCATACTGCTTTGCTTTAAAAAAATAGAAGGAGTAGGTTTAAAATAAGTCTTTAAAATAAGATCTTGTCCATTTGAAATACCTCCTAAAATCCCTCCGCTGTGATTACTTAAAAACTCACCCCCTTTTAAAGCATCATTATTTTGCGAGCCTCGCATTTTACTCGCATTAATCCCCTCGCCTATCTCAACAGCTTTTACAGCATTAATCCCCATTAAGGCATGAGCTAATTTAGAATCTAATTTATCATAAAGCACTTCTCCAAGTCCTACAAGCATTCCCTTAGCTCTAGTATAAACAGAAGCACCCACACTATCTTTTGAGTTTCTAGCGCTTAAAATTTCTTTTTTAAATTCATCTTCTAAATTAGGATCTAAGCAAAAAATCTCACTTTGTTTTGCAAATTCAAAATCCAATTCTTCCTCTTTTAAATTTGAAATAAAATTTCCTACTCCAAAAACCCCACTTCGAACACAAATACCAAATTCACGCAAAAGCATAGCTGCAACAGCACCCGCAGCCACTCTAGCAACACTTTCTCTAGCACTAGCTCTTCCGCCTCCTCTATGATCTCTTATGCCGTATTTATGAAAATAAGTAAAATCAGCATGGGCAGGACGAAATAAATCTTTTAAATTATCATAATCCTTAGAATGTGTGTTTTCGTTAAACACAACCATAGCAATAGGATGACCCGTGGTATAACCTTCAAATACCCCGCTTAAAACCTGCGCCCTATCGCTTTCTTTTCTTGGAGTTGCAAATTTGCTCCCACCCTTGCGTTTATCAAGTTCGCTTTGTAAAAACTCTTCATCAAATTTAACCCCTGCAGGCATTCCATCAATCACGCAACCCACTGCCACTCCGTGGGATTCTCCAAAACTTGTAAATTTTAATCTTGTACCAAAAGTATTCACTATAAAGCTCCTAATTTTTCAAGTGTAATTTTTGCTGCCATTTGCTGTGCTTCTTTTTTATTTCCCGCAATGGCTCTTGCAAGCTCTTGTCCATTAAGGAATAAAGCGATTTCAAATTGTTTTAAATGATCAGGTCCAAAAGCACGCACGGTTTCGTATTGTGGGGTTTGTCCTAATTTTGCTTGTGTAATTTCTTGCAGTTTTGTTTTATAATCTTTAATGAGATTTTTTGCATCAATTTGTGGGAAGTTTTTTTCTATAAGCTTTAAAGCGATATTTCTTGCAAAATCAAATCCCGCTTCTAAATGTATAGCCCCCATAATCGCTTCTAAGGCATCAGAAAGTATAGAAGGCTTTTCTTTACCTCCATTGTTTTCTTCAGCCGCGCTCATAAAAATAAAATCGCCCAAATTTAAACTATTTGCGATCTTTGCAAAAGATTTTTCATTGACCAAAGCCGCTCTTAATTTTGACAAATCCCCCTCAGCGTCTTTAGCAAATTTATGAAAAAGATATTCACCCACAACTAAATCAAGCACCGCATCGCCTAAGAATTCCAAACGCTCATTATTGTAAGGTTTTTTAAAACTTTTATGAGTTAGAGCATGGATTAAAAGATCTTTATCTTTGAACTTATAGGCTAATTTTTGTTCTAATAATTCAATATTTTTCATCATTTTCCCTTGCAATTTTTAAAGCAGCTTCGCGTGCTAAAGTATCACACCTTTCATTTTCTAAATGCCCATTATGTGCTTTTATCCAATAAGCTTTTATCTTATGGGGTTTTGCCACATCGATATATTCTTTCCATAAATCTACATTTTTTTTACCCTTGAAATCTTTTTTTATCCAAGCTTCTAGCCATTCATTAATACTTTGAACCATCAAATTAGAGTCTGTAAAAAGTGAAATTTCACAAGGTTCTTTTAAGGCTTTTAAAGCTTCGATAATCGCTTTTAATTCCATTCTATTGTTTGTAGTATTAGCTTCTGCTCCAAAACCTTCTTTTTGATGTTGATTATAGCGTAAGATATAAGCCCATCCTCCAAAACCTGGATTTTTAAGGCAAGAACCATCAGTATAAATTTCAATATGTCTCATTATTTTTCACTTCATAAATAATTTGACAAGTATTAAATTCATAACAAACAGGGCAATGATAAAAAAACAAAGGCATTACGCTTTTGCATTCTGTGCAACGATATGAAAATTCAAGCCTTGCTTTAAAGGAATTTTCTTTTAAAATTTTTAGCATTTTAAAATTAGAATTTTTAAAATTTACATCTTTAGACTCTTCATCCTCTATCAAACCCAAGGCATAAAAAAATTCAAAATATTCTTTATTTTGTAGATTAAAAGCTTTATTTTCTTTATAAAGCAAATCACAAATACTTGAAAAATCTTGATTTAAAAAAATATGATATTTTTCAAAAACAAAGCGTCCTAGCATAGGATTATTGTCTATTTGTAGTTTTAAAATATGCTCTTTTTTTTCTTCATCACTTAAACTAGAAGCAAGAAAATCCAAAGCTTTTAAAAATTCTTTTTCTTCTTTTACATTTTCTCCAAGCTCAAACAAACAACCCAAAAGCTCTAAATTTTCCTTATATTTTCTTAATTTAAGATAAACAATTTTTAAAAGCTTTAGGGTTTGTATATTTCTGGGTCGAATTTTTAAAGCTTGCAATAAAACTTCCTTTGCGCGCTCTAAAAACCCTGCTTTAAAATATACTTTTGCCAATGCAAAAAAGATAAATTCACGCTCTTGCTTATCCTTACTTTTTTCAAGGGCGATAAGATAAATTTGCGTGGCTTTTTCAAATTCACCACTTTTGGTAAAAATTTCGGCCAAAAAACTCAAATTTCCAAAACTCAAACCCTCATTTCTTAACAAATCTTTGTGGATATTATCCATCTCAAATTTCTTAATAAATTTTTCAAGCTTTTGTTCTTCATCTTTGCTCGCAAATACTTTCCAAATATAATTTGCCACAGCTACAACGAAGATTAAAACAGTTAAAATTATAAGTCCCACTAAGGGATCTCTGTATTCTACGAAGAAAAAATCCATCATCCTGCTCTAAAAATTTTATGCCAAATTATAGCTAAATCTTTGTATAATTTTATTTAAGGTTTTAAAATGATAACTAAAGAAAGTATAGAAAATTTATCCCAAAGACTTAATATTGTTGATATTATTGAAAATTATATAGAAGTAAAAAAACAAGGTTCAAGCTTTGTTTGCGTGTGTCCTTTTCACGCGGATAAAAATCCTTCTATGCATATAAATCCCGCAAAAGGATTTTATCATTGTTTTGCGTGTAAAGCAGGCGGAGATGCTTTTAAATTTGTAATGGATTACGAAAAATTAAGCTTTACTGATGCGGTTGAAAAAATTGCAAATCTTTGTAATTTTACTCTAAGTTACACCAAAGAAAAAAATGAAAATAAAAAAGAATTAAGAACTATACTGCCTAGCTTAAATGCTTATTTTAAATCCAATCTCAAACACCATAAAGAAGCTTTGGATTATCTGTATAAAAGAACGCTAAATGATCAAGATATAGCCAAATTTGAATTAGGTTTTGCAGGCTCAAGCGAAGACAGCATAAGATTGTTTCATAACGAAAAAATCCTTTTAGAAGATGCTATGAGTGTGGGTGCTTTAAAAAAGGATAAAAATAATGAATTTTATGCAAGTTTTATATGGCGTATCACTTTTCCAATTTATGATCATAAAGACTTATTGGTAGGTTTTGGGGGACGCACTTTAAATCCTAATGTTGCAGCAAAATATGTGAATTCTCCTCAAAATATATTATTTGATAAAAGTAGAATTTTTTATGCTTTTAATATAGCTAAAGAAAATATAGCCAAAAAAAAAGAAATGATAGTATGTGAAGGCTATATGGATGCTATAGCTTTTCATAAAGCAGGTTTTAACAATGCTGTAGCAGTGCTTGGAACAGCATTAACTGAAAATCATCTGCCTTTAATCCGCCGTTATGAAGCTAAAGTGATTTTATGTTTTGATAATGATGAAGCGGGATTAAATGCGGCCACTCGTTCAGCCTTTTTACTTAGTACTCATAAAATAGATGGTAAAGTAGCCCTTTTAGAAGGCGGAAAAGATCCTGCCGAACTTGTTGCTAATAATCAAAGTGCGAAACTTCACACCCTACTTGAAAAAGGGATGGATTTAGGGGAGTTTTACATTAGACGCATACTTTCAAGCTTTTCTTTAAATTCCGCCCTAGATAAACAAAAAGCTCTTGAAAATATACAAAAATACACCTTTAGCCTTGAACCCTTAGTAGCTAGTTCTTATGTAGGTTTGGTTTCAAAACTTTTAGGAGTAGATGAAAAACTCATCGTTCTTACTTCAAATCGAAAACCAAGTAAAACTATCAATTTTAACACCTCTTTCCAACAAACGCAAAATCATAATCCTAAATCCCACATCACCGAGCTTGAACTCTTAAATTATTTAAAAAACAATCCTAACATGCACGAGCTTTTTATAAAAATTAGCGATATTAGATGTTTTAAACATAAAGTATTATTAGAAAAAATTTTAGAACACAAAAGCTATGAAGATAGTGATATAAGAGAATTTGAGAGTAAAAATTTTAGTAAAGATTTAAGTCAAATTGAGTTTTTATGGGGAATTTGTAAGGTTAATTTAGCCTTTTTAAATCATATTAATATCACAAATTCTTATCTTGCTTTAAAAAAACAAATTTTTACCCTTATAGAAAAAAATTTTGTCCTTCTTAGTAAAAATTTAAACGATCATGAACTTGTAGAATTTTTAAAAGAGAATTTGTTTTTACTGAAAAATGAAAAAGATGAAGAGAAACTAGAAGCTTTATTTAAAAATTTGCATAGATTTTTTTCTGCTAAAAATTTGGATATTAAAATTTTAAAAAATAATTCTGAAAATGATTACAATGAAGAACCCTTTTAAGCTTCATTTAGAAAAATAACGAAAAAACTATCCGATTTACCTTTTTTTAAACACAATCACGCTAAAGTATAGAAAAATTTATTAAGGATATATTATGATGCCTTTTAGCGATGAAGAGCTTATAAATCCTGTAAAAGCAAGTTTAGATAAAAGTATGCCTATGTTAGAACGCGATGGAGGCGGTCTTGAATTTTTAGGGATTAAAAATGGTGTGGTTTATGTTCATTTAATTGGGGCTTGCAAAGGATGCGCTTCAAGTGGAACGACATTAAAATACGGACTTGAAAGACAACTTAAAATCGATATACATCCAGAAATTACTATAGTTAATCTAAACGGTGGAGCTGAAGATTTTGCAAAACTATAAAAAACTTGGAATCGAGCATTTTTTACGCAAAGACTTTAAAACAGCAAAAATATATTTTTCTTTAGCTTATGAAAAACGCAAAAACAAACGCTTGTTTCATTTTATCACTCTTTGTGATCTAGCTTTAAAATCTCCAAAAGAAGCGTTATTACTTTTTGAATTTTATTTAGAACATTATCAAATTAAAAATATCGATAAAGATTTAGAAGAAATTTTAAGCACTATAGAGCTTAAAAATGAAAAAAATACCGATGAAACAGAAAATGAAATTCAAGAAGCTCATACTTTAAACTACAAAGATTTTCTAAAAAGTGAAGAGCAAATCGGCTTTAAAAAGAGTTTTGAAAATATTATACATAGCACAAAATTAGTCATTGATAACCGTGATGATTTTTTAGATTTTTTAGAAAAATTACTTGATAATGGCTATAAAGATATGACTTTAAACTATATAGAAAGCGTTATGCCGCACTTTTGGGCAAACGAACGCTTTATAAAACTCCAAGAAAAACTTATAGGATTTAAAAGTGAAATTAAAGCTTGATCAGTCTTTTATTACCGACAATACCTTAGAATGCGAAAAAGATTGCTATTTTTTAAAAACTGCACAAAATATGAATTTTGCTAGTGATGCCTTAGAAAAAGGTGTAAAAATCATTGATGTAGAAGAATGCAAAAAACTTTTAAAAATCGATGAAAATATCAAAATCATAGGAATTACAGGAACCAATGGCAAAACCACCACCGCAGCGGCTATTTATTCGATTTTACTTGACTTAGGTTTTAAATGTGGACTTTGTGGCACTCGTGGAGCTTTTATCAACGATGAGCAAATTGATGAAAAGTCTTTAACCACTTCGCCTATTTTAAAAACTTTAGAATACTTACAACTTGCCACACAAAAAAAATGTGATTTTTTTATTATGGAAGTTAGCTCGCATGCTTTGGTGCAAAATCGCATCGAAGGCTTGAAATTTGCAGCCAAAATTTTTACTAACATTACTCAAGATCATTTGGATTTTCATGGCAATTTTGAAAACTATAAAGCAGCAAAAGAGCTCTTTTTTACCGATGAGAGTTTAAAATTTATCAACAAAGATACTTTAATGATTAAATTTAATGTGCGCAATGCTTTTACTTATGGCATAGAAAATCCTTCTTTGTATCAAGTTAAAGCTTATTCTTTAGAAGATGGTATCAGTGCTATTGTAGCATTAAAAGATCAAAGTTTTCATATTGACTCGCCCCTACTAGGACTTTTCAATCTTTATAATCTTCTAGCCGCTAGTGCTTGTGTTAATGAACTTGTAAAGCCGAATTTAAAAGACTTAGAAAAAGCTATCAGTGGCTTTGGCGGGGTTTGTGGTAGGGTTGAGCAAGTAGCTAATGGCGTAATCGTGGATTTTGCTCACACTCCTGATGGCATTGAAAAAGTACTTGATACACTCAAAAATAAAAAACTCATAGTAGTTTTTGGAGCAGGTGGAGATAGAGATAAAACCAAACGACCTTTAATGGGAAAAATCGTTGAGCATTTTGCAAAAATAGCCATTATCACAAGTGATAACCCGCGTAGCGAAGAACCTAAAGATATCATGAATGAAATTCTATCAGGCTTTCAAAACCCTGATAAAGCTTTGATGATAGAAGATAGAAAAGAAGCTATAAATAAAGCTTTAAAACTTAAAGAAAAAGACGATTTAGTAGTTATTTTAGGCAAGGGTGATGAAAATACCCAAGAAATCAAAGGGATAAAACACCCCTTTAGCGACAAAGCGGTTGTGAATGAAATTTTAAAAAATCAAGGATAATAAATGTTTGAAAATATGGATTTTTCTAAGATGGGAGAACTTTTAAATCAAGTTCAAGAAAAAGCAAAAAATATAGAATTAGAGTTAGCCAATCGAGAATTTAGTGCTAAAAGTGGGGCAGGACTTGTGAAAGTCAGTGCTAATGGCAAGGGTGAGATTATCGATGTTAGCATTGATGGTTCTTTACTTGAAGATAAAGAATCTTTACAAATTTTACTCATTTCTGCTATAAATGATGTTTTAGCTATGGTAGCACAAAATCGATCAAGCTTAGCCAGTGATGTTTTAGGAGGATTTGGGAAATTATGAAATTTTTGTTTTTTTTAGTAACCTTTTTAATATCCCTAAGTGCAATCGAGCGTCCTAAATTTGAAGATTTTGCTGCAGGCTACGAAAGAAATAAAGCCAGTATGCTTAATTATGAAGGAATGCCTGCTTTTGCCTTGAGTGAAAATTTACTTGCGGTTTTAAAACAACCTAATGTCAAACTCAATAAATATGTAAAATATGATCCATTTTTAAATCTTTATCTTGTAAGAACTGATTTTAGCTTAATCCCTACACCTATGGGAGATGAAGAAAAACTTACACGCAATGATTGGATAGGAATTTGGGATCCTAATAGAGCTTATATAGGTCACATTAAATATCTTGCGCAAAATATTGATGAAAAAGATCAGCTTGATTTTTCTACCAAAGTGGGGCTTTTAGGCACTCCTTGCTGCGAAATGATGGGAATTGCTCTTAATAATAGCTCCTTTATAGGAAATCGTTACTTAAAGCATTTTATGAAATATAACGATGTATATTGGGGCGATATAGGGGTTGATTTTGCGGTGCGTGAAAATAAAATTTATGTGAATAATGTTCGAAAAAGTGGGCAATTTCTAATCAACGATGAAATCATAAGCGTAGATGGAACACTAGTTAAAGATATAAGAAAGCTAAATGAAAAAATTCTCTTTGCAGATCGTGGAAGCACACTTTATTTTCAAGTATTGCGAGATAATGTGGATTTAAATATTTCTACTGAAGTTTTTGCCAAAGATTTAAGCAAATTTAATCTCCCAAGCAATAAACCAAAACCAAAACCAACCAATTTTAGAAGCAATATAGGTCTAAGTGTAAATTCAAGTCTTATAGTTACAAAAGTAGACGCAGGCTCTAAAGCTGCTTTAGCAGGATTTATGGTAGGGGATAAAATTTTGCGCGCAAACAATGTGACACTAAAAGATTTTAAAGAACTTCAAACCCTACTTGGTACAGGAAATGATTTTAATATTTTAATCGAACGCAAAAGTGATAAACTTCCTTTATTGGGATTAAACAATGATTTAGGAGGAGTTCATTCAGGTGGAGATGGAAAATTTCAATTTTTCATAAGGCTTGTAAAGTGAAAGAACTCTTTATCAAACATTTAGAAAATCATCTACCAAAAGTTCAAAGCTTCCATCCTTTTTTTAATGAAGCTTTGGCAAAGATGCTAAAAGCAGGTGGAAAACACTTTCGTGCTCAATTACTCTTAGGAGTTGTTCAAAATAAAGCACCTCATCTTATCCCCAATGCCCTAAACGCGGCTTTGGCCTTAGAATTTATCCATACTTACTCGCTCATACACGATGATTTACCTGCTATGGATAATGCAGATTTAAGACGCGGAACGCCTACTTTGCATAAAAGCTATGATGAAACTACAGCTATTTTAGTAGGCGATGCTTTAAATACCGAAGCTTTTTTACTT
This sequence comes from Campylobacter sp. JH23, assembly GCF_017846595.1. Lineage (NCBI taxonomy): Bacteria > Pseudomonadati > Campylobacterota > Epsilonproteobacteria > Campylobacterales > Campylobacteraceae > Campylobacter > Campylobacter sp. JH23. The sequence continues at coordinate 186,458 of NZ_JAEQBP010000002.1, forward strand.
CTATCTAATTTAAATTTAAAAGAAAGCATTAAAATTAATCTGATTAGAACTCTAGCTTTTAATGCAGGAATCAATGGTATGATTTTGGGTCAGGCTATTGATTGTTATTTTGAAGATAAAAAATTAAATTTAGAAGAACTTGAGTTTTTACACACACATAAAACCGCAAAACTTATAGCAGCGGCTTTAAAAATGGGCTGCGAAATTTCCGAACTCGATGAAAAAGAAAGCGAAAAAATTTATCAAATAGGTCTAAAACTTGGACTTATTTTTCAAATCAATGATGATATCATCGATGAAACAATGAGCGAAGAAGAAAGTGGAAAGCCAAGCAAACATGATGAGCATAAAAATTCTTTTGTGAATTTATTAGGACTTGAAAAGGCTATTCAAAGTAAGGAAAATTTGATTAATGAGTGTAAAAATGATCTTGGTGATCTTGATGCTAATTTAGCACACATGATTAAAAGTTTAATGATTAAATATTTATAAAGGTTACAAATGGATCTATCGATATTACAAGAACAAGCAAATACTTTAAGATTTTTAAGTGCCGATATGGTGCAAAAGGCTAATTCAGGCCACCCAGGTGCACCCTTGGGAATGGCTGATATTTTAACGGTTTTAAGTTATCATCTTTCTCATAATCCTAAAAACCCAACTTGGCTAAACCGCGATAGGCTTGTGTTTTCAGGCGGACATGCCAGTGCTTTGCTTTATAGCTTTTTGCATTTAAGTGGTTATGATTTAAGTTTAGATGATATTAAAAATTTCCGCCAACTTCATTCAAAAACTCCAGGCCATCCTGAAATTTCAACTCAAGGAGTAGAGATTGCTACAGGCCCATTAGGACAAGGTATAGCTAATGCTGTAGGCTTTGCTATGGCAGCTAAAAAAGCTCAAAACTTACTAGGAAAAGAATTAATCAATCACAAGGTTTATTGTCTTTGTGGAGATGGGGATTTACAAGAGGGAATTTCTTATGAAGCGTGTTCTTTAGCAGGACTTCATAAACTTGATAATTTAATCATCATCTATGATAGCAATGAAATTTCTATCGAAGGAGATGTAAGCTTAGCCTTTAATGAAGATGTAAAAATGCGTTTTGAGTCACAAGGCTTTGAAGTTTTAAGTATCGATGGACACGATTATGAAGCAATTGATAAGGCTCTAAAACAAGCTAAAGAAGCCAACAAACCTTGCCTTATCATCGCAAAAACAACCATAGCAAAAGGCGCAGGAGAGCTTGAAGGAAGTCACAAAAGCCACGGCGCACCTTTGGGTGAAGAGGTTATTAAAAAAGCCAAAGAAAAAGCAGGATTTGATCCAAATTTAAATTTTTATATACCTAAAGCAGCAAAAATTCGCTTCGAAAGTGCTGTAGAACTTGGAGATTTAGAAGAAGCTAAATGGAAAGATAAGCTCGAAAAATCAGAAAAAAAAGAACTCTTAGAAAAACTTTTAAATCCTGATTTTAGCAAGATAAATTATCCTGATTTTAAAGGCAAGGATTTAGCTACAAGAGATAGTAATGGAGAAATTTTAAATGCTCTAGCTAAAGATTTGGAAGGATTTTTAGGCGGAAGTGCGGACTTAGCTCCATCTAATAAAACCGAACTTTATGGAATGGGTGATTTTGCGGAAGGAAAAAATATTCATTTTGGTATCAGAGAACACGCTATGGCTGCGATCAATAATGCCTTTGCAAGATATGGAATTTTCTTACCTTTTTCAGCAACATTTTTTATCTTTAGCGAATATTTAAAACCCGCAGCTAGGATAGCAGCTTTAATGAAAGTCAAACATTTTTTCATTTTCACACATGATAGCATAGGCGTTGGCGAAGATGGACCAACTCATCAACCTATCGAACAACTCAGCACTTTTAGAGCTATGCCAAATTTCTTAACCTTTAGACCAGCTGATGGAGTGGAAAATGTTAAAGCTTGGCAAATAGCTTTAAATGCAGATATTCCAAGTGCTTTTGTACTTTCACGCCAAAAGCTTAAGGCTTTAAATGAACCTGTTTTTGGTGATGTAAAAAACGGGGCGTATTTACTTAAAGAAAGTAAAGATGCTAAATTTACGCTTTTAGCAAGCGGAAGTGAGGTTTCTCTTTGCTTAGAAAGTGCAAATGAATTAGAAAAACAAGGCTTTGCTTGTAATGTAATCTCCATGCCTTGTTTTGAACTCTTTGAAAAGCAAGATAAAGCTTATAAAGATAGGCTTTTACAGGGTGAAGTTATAGGGGTTGAAGCAGCACATTCTAATGAGCTTTATAAATTCTGCGATAGGGTTTATGGCATAGAAAGTTTTGGAGAAAGTGGTAAAGATAAAGATGTATTTGAGCATTTTGGTTTTAGCGTTCCACAAATTTTAAATTTCATTCTCGATAAGTAAAATGGAGGCAAATTTCAAATTTCAAAAAGAAGAAAATAAAGTTTTTATTTTTGGAATTTGGGATAAAACGAGTGTATCTAAGATTAAAATCAAAGATCTATTGAGCCAAATTTCTCAAACAAATTGTATTTTTGATTTTAGTCAATTAAATGAAATCGATATGGCTGGAGTGAGATTTTTTCTTGCTCTAGAGCATGATTTGAAAAAAAACGATATCTTGATTTTAAAACAAGGATTAAACACACGCTTTAAAAGCCTTTTTGAGCTTTGTGAAAAAAACTATCAAAGAATTAATGAAAAACAAGAGAAAAAATTCAATTTTACAGACTTTTTTATTTCTTTAGGAATTTTAAGTTTTGATCTTTTAAAGATTTTGCAAAAATTTATTAACTTTACGGGTGCTTTTTTTACCAGTCTTTTTTTATGTATAAAAAATCCTAAAAATTTCCGCTTTATATCTTTTTTATATCATATTGAAAATTCAGCTTTTAAAGCCTTGCCTATTGTTATTTTAACCGCTCTTTTAGTCGGGGTTGTGCTTGCATATCAAGCTGCTTATCAGCTTGCACAATTTGGAGCTAATATTTTCATAGTAGATTTAGTAGGAATTTCAGCCACTAGAGAACTTGCTCCTTTAATCGCCGCGATAGTCATAGCAGGTAGAAGTGCAAGCTCTTATACGGCACAAATTGGGGTCATGAAAATCACAGATGAGATCAATGCTATGAATACCATGGGCTTTCGCTCTTTTGAATTCATCATCATTCCGCGGGTCATGGCTTTAGTTATTGCCATGCCTTTAATCGTTGCTCTAAGTGATGCGATCAGTATATTAGGAGGAATGGTAGTAGCAAAAATAAATCTTGATATATCCTTTGGAGAATTTTTAAGGCGCTTTAGGGAAGCTGTGGAAATGAAACATATCATCATAGGGCTTGCAAAAGCTCCTATTTTTGGTTTTTTAATAGGACTTATTGCTTGTTTTCGGGGATTTGAGGTTAAAAATACCACTCAAAGTATAGGAATTTATACTACAAAAAGTGTTGTAAATGCTATATTTTGGGTAATAGCATTTGATGCTTTATTTTCTGTGGTTTTAACTATAATGGAAGTTTAAATGATTATAAAAGCGCAAAATATTATCACCCGATTTGGAAATAAAGTTGTCCATGATGGAGTCAGTTTTGAAATTAACAAAAACGAAATTTTTGGGATTTTAGGAGGAAGTGGAAATGGCAAGTCTGTACTCTTAAAACAAATGCTAATGCTTGAACATTTTGATGAGGGAGAATACGAAATTTTAGGCTTTAAGCTAAAAAACATTAGCGAGGAAGATGCTTTAGCGCTGCGTAAAAAATGGGGTGTAGTATTTCAGTTTTCTGCACTCTTTAGCTTTTTTAGCGTTTATGAAAATATAGCTATCCCTCTTAAAGAATATACGAATTTAGATTCCATTGCTATAAAAGAACTGGTATTGATGAAACTCAAAATGGTCGGTTTAAATGAAGCTGTTTTAAAACAGCTTCCAAGCGAGCTAAGTGGCGGAATGCAAAAAAGAGTTGCTATTGCTAGGGCTTTGGCTCTTGATAGTAAATTACTTTTTTTAGACGAGCCTACTTCTGGACTTGATCCGCATAGTAGTCGTGAATTTGATGATTTGATACTAGAACTTAAACAAAGCTTTGATCTTAATATTGTTTTAGTAACACACGATAAAGAAAGTATGAAAAATCTGCTCGAGCGTTTTATCATCTTAGAAGATAAAAAAGTTGCCTTTTGTGGAAATTATGAGGAGCTAAGGGTGCAAAATGAAAGATTGTTTAAAAGATTTATGGAGTAAAAGTGGAAAATAAAGCAAATTATTTTTTTGTAGGGCTTTTTGTTTTTGGAGTTTTTTTTGCTAGTATTGGTTTCATGCTTTGGCTTGGAGGATACTCAAAAGAAGAAAGTTTTGAATACTATGAAATTCATACACAAGAATCTGTTGCAGGCCTTGGAATCAAAGCTCCTGTAAGGCTTTTGGGAGTAGAGATAGGAAATGTGGAAAATATCAGTATTTATGATAAAGAAAATTTAGGGGTAAATATTTTAATTAAAATCAAAAAAGGAACCCCTATAAAAGAAGATACTTTTGCAACTTTGCAATTTCAAGGCATTACAGGACTTAAATTTGTACAACTTCAAGGAGGTTCTAAAAACAGTCCAAAACTTCAAGTAAAAGGTAAAGAAGAATTTCCCGTGATTCAATTTAAAGAAGGTTTTTTTGCTGCTATAGATAGACAAAGCGAGCACATCTTTTCTTTGATAAAAAGAGCAGATGATAAATCAAAAGAGCTTTTTAGTGATAAAAATATAAAAAATTTAGAAATACTTTTAGATAATTTAGCACAACTAAGCACCACTTTAAATAAAGATTCTAAAACATTAAATCACAATATCGCAAACACTAGCTTAAAACTTGGAGAAATGGCAGAGAATGTAAGCTTAAGTGCAAAAGGTTTTAATGCAAGTTTAAAGGATATCCAAGAAGGAGCTTTAGCGCTTAGCTCTTTTGCAAAAAAAGCCAATGTTAAACTTGATTCTTACGATGACTTACGACTTTCCTTAGCAGAAAATTTAGAACTTTTGAAAAAAGTGCTTATAGAAAGCAATATCTTGATACAAAATCTACAAAAAAGTCCATCGGATTTAATTTTTAAAGAAACTAAACCCAAACTAGGACCAGGAGAAAAACAATGAAAAAATTCATATACATTACTATCTTAGCCCTTATATTTAATGGATGTTCAATTCCAACTAGCACTCTTGATAAAACGCAAAGCTTTATACTTAAAAATGATGAACTTCCTCTTCAAGCCAATTTTATTAAAAGCGATAAAATTCTTAAAATTCAAAATGCGTCCTTGCCTTTATATCTTCATTCAAGATCAATTATTTATGTGCAAAAAGGTATAAGCAAGGCTTATGCGTATCATTTTTGGGCAGATTTACCCAATAATCTTTATCAATCCTTGCTGCTATCCAAATTTGAACAAAGTCAAATCTTTAAAGCCCTGCTTTCCCAAGGAAGCTCTGTGGGAAGTGATTATATACTTGAAAGCAGGATAGATTCTTTTGAACAAGTGGTTGATGAAAATGAAAATTATGTAAGCATTTCTATTAGTATAAATTTCATCGACGCAAAAGAAAGTAAAATCATCGCTCATCGCCTGTTTTCAATCAAAGAAAGGGTTAAAAAAATAGATATTTTTGATGTCTATCAATCCTTTGAAAAAGCTTTAAATTCTCTAGGAAATGAAATAGTTTTATGGATCAATGCCACACTTGATGAAAAATAGGAACACTTTTTGCTTTTTAAACCTTTAGCAATATTTTTTGAAAGGTGTAAAATGAAAAATGAATTGGATGTTTTTAAAAAGCACTTGGGTGAAATACAAGGCGTAAGTGAGTTTAAAGCTACACAAATTTGCTCACAAATAAATGATGCAAATGATTTTATCGGTGCTCTGCAAATACTTGATTTAACGCTTAAAAAAATTGAAAAAAGTATCACAGAAAGACTTGATGAACAAAACGATGATTTACAAAAAAGAACCTTAGATGCAACAAGTTCTCAACTTATCCAAAACTGCTCTTTTATGGGTACAGCACTTTTTGGAAATATTTTTAATGTATATGTAGGTCAAAAACTTTTTGAATTTGAAATTTCAAATCCTCTTTTAGTTTTAGAAAAAGCAGGGTATGAAGGAGTTTTAGCTTATATTCAAGATAAAAGGGATGAAATTAAAGATATTTTATGCGAATTATCAAGTGCTATTACCATGGGAATAAGCATGGATAATATGAATTTTTCTGACTCTGCAACAAACTTTAAAAATCTTTTCAGATAAGAGTTAAAACTCTTATCGCTTTAAACATACTCATTAAAATTAATCTTAAGAGGTTTTCATATTTTAGCTTAAAGAGATATTCCGCTCTTTTTCAAGCTAGGTTGAAAAAAAGGGGGAGGGAAGCAACCTAGCCTGTGAGATCTTTGAAGATCTTTTTAAACTAAAATATTACATTATGTTTTAGTTTAATTTATAGGAATAATCATTTTTAAAATAATATTTTAATTTAAAATTACTTAAATATTTATAAAAAAATAATTTAGTAACTTAAATTATTGAAAAATTTTTGTAAAAATTTCCCAATTTTTACAAATAAAACTCTTATAAGCTAGATAAAATTTCTGCGCGCCCATTAATAATAGCCACACAATGCTCATAATGAGCACTATTAAGCTCATCCACACTTCCTGCACCCCATTTTCCATTAAAATGCTTTGGAGTTCCATCCTTTTGGCATATCATAGGTTCTATACAAAAAACCATTCCATTTTTAATTTTTGGACCACTTTTTGCGCTTGCGCCTTTTTCTAAATAATTTAAAATTTCAGGTTCTCCATGAGGTTTGCGTCCTATACCATGGCCACAATATCCACGAAGCGGAACAAAACCTCTTAAATCTATAAATTCTCCCAAAGCTGCAGAAAGCTCTTTAAAACGCATACCCTCACGAATAATATCTATGGCATGATATAAAGCGTCTTTAGCACAAGAAATCAAAGCCTCATCTGTGGATGAAATTTTACCTATAGCTATAGTACGCGCTGCATCACCATAATATCCATCAATCAAACTTCCCACATCAAGTCCTAAAATATCACCCTCTTTGATGATTTTTTCATCAGGAATTCCATGGATACAAACCTGATTTAAAGAAGTGCAAATTGCACCAGGAAAACCATAAAGCCCTTTAAATGAAGGTTTTGCTCCAAGACTTAAGATAAAATCTTCCGCCATCTTATCGATTTGCTTAAGACTCATACCCACTTTAATCTCGTTTTCTAAAAAATCCAAAGTCTTAGCGACGATTTGATTTGCTACTCTTAATTTTTCTATTTCTGCTGGTTTTTTTAATTCTATCATTGTATTTCCTTATAAATTTAGCCAAATTTTAGCAGTATTTTCTAAAGACTTGACATCACTTGAAGCATAAAAATGTAATTTTGCTTTCTCTTCTTTTAACAAAAGTTTTTGCCTTTGTTTTAAAAACTCTACTATAGCATCTCCTGAATGAATAAGCTTTGTCTTTGAACCAAAATAAACACTCAAGGAATTTGCTAGCAAAGGAAAATGAGTACAAGCAAGTATCAAAGCATCAGGAGTTTCAATCCCTTTAAAATAATACCGCATAGCACTTTGCAACAACTCTCCTTCAAAAATACCCTCTTCAACCATAGGCACAAAAAGACCCGTAGCTAAAGCGTCTACATTATTAAAACCTTGTTTTTGCAAACGATTTTGATATTCTTTTGACTGAATTGTTGCCTTTGTGGCAATAACTAAAATTTTTTTATTTTTATCTAACAAGGCTTTTTTAGTAGCCTCAACACCCGCATCAATAACCCCATAAATAGGAAAATCAGCTTTTAATCTTAAGGCATCTAAAGCATAAGCACTAGCAGTATTGCACGCAATAATAAGCATATCGATATTAAATTTTGAAAAAAAATCCAAAGCCTCAAGACAAAATTTGACTATAGTATCTTTATCTTTAACCCCATAAGGAACGCGGGCAGTATCTCCATAATAAATAATTTCGTCAAAAAGTCTTGCCTCATAAAGTGATTTTAAAACACTAAGTCCACCTACACCACTATCAAAAACGCCTATTTTCATCTTAATATCTTCTAGCACCTATATATCGATTTTTCCAATAAGAACTATTTAAATCCACTTCTCTTACTCCACCCTTTGTAGAAAGATGGATAAATTTACCCTTACTCATATAAATTCCCACATGCATACCATTTGGTCCTCTACCTGTTTTAAAAAAAACAAGATCTCCTGTTTTTAGTTTTGATTTAGAAACTTTTATACCCGAGCGTAGTTGCTTTGTTGTAGTGCGTGGTATGCGTGTATTAAACTGAGCTAGGGTGCTTTGAGCAAAACCCGAACAATCGGCTCCTTTTTTTGTTGTTCCGCCTAAAACATAAGGAGTTTTTTTCCATTCATTAGCAATCATTCTTAATCTTGTTTCTTTATCAACATTATAATTTGTTGGGGTATGACTTGCATTTTGAGCTAAACTGCATCCACCTATATAAAAAGCAATCACAACAAGAAAGAAAATAACAAATCTCATAAATTTCCTTAAGGACGCGTGGTAAAAAATTTAAGATAAATAAAACCCCAAATCCCAGAACAAAATGAAGCAATCAAAATAGCAAGATTATCTGCATAATTAAAAATATCGCTAACTTCATACGCCAAGCCATCGATAAACAAACTCATTGTAAAACCAATTCCTGTAAGTATACAAACCCCATAAAGTTGTTTCAAATTTGAACCTTGGGGCAAGGCTGCAAATTTAAAGCGGATTGCCAAATAAGAAAACAAAAATACACCCACTTGTTTACCCACAAAAAGCCCCAAGAAAATACCTATACTTACACCTGAAAAAATTGCTCCTATATCGATATTGGATAAATTTACTCCAGCGTTAGCAAAAGCAAATAAAGGCAAGATAACAAAAGCGAGCCAAAATTTTAGACTTTCATAGATTTCTTCTAAAAATGCTTCTCCATTTTTAGTTTGCATCGGTATAAAAAATGCTGTAATAATTCCAGCTAAAGTTGCATGCACACCACTTTTTAAAACACTAATCCAAAGAATAACTGAGCAAATAAAATAAAAAGACTTTCTTGTTATTCCTAAAATATTTAAAATCAACATCATAAAAATAGCAATACCCACAACTACGAAAGCAGCCACAGAAAGCTTGGTTGTATAAAAAATCGCAATAATTAAAATAGCACCCACATCATCAAAAATAGCTAAAGAAAGTAAGAAAATTTTTAAACTTGATGGAATATGTTTGCCACACATCATCAAAATAGCTAAAGCAAATGCAGTATCTGTAGCCGTTGGAATAGCCCATCCTTTTAAAGTGTAAGCATCGCCTATATTGACTATAGCAAATATTAAAGCAGGTATAAGTATACCACCCAATGCCCCCATAAAAGGCAAAACAATATTTTTAGGATTTTTAAAATCTCCGTGCAAAAATTCCTTCTTAAGCTCAAGCCCTATAGCAAAGAAAAATATAGATATAAGCCCATCATTTATCCAAAGTAAAAAAGGCTTGTTGAGCTCAAATTCACCTACACTAAATCCGACTTTTAAATTTAGAAATTCTCGATAATGTTCGCTAAAAGACCCGTTTTGCACAAGCAAAGCAAGCAAAGTGCAAACTATAAGTAAAACGCCGCCAAAAGCCTCATTTAAAACTAAAGTTCTTAATTTATGTACTATATTATTCATTTAATAATCTTAAGATAAATAAAACCAACAATGGCACTTAAAAAACTAGCTACTAAAATAGCAAGTTTATCCGCATATTCAAAAATATCACTATTTTTATAAGCCAAACCATCAATAAACAAGCTCATCGTAAAACCGATGCCTGTTAAAATACATATACCATAAAATTTTCCATATTTAATATTTTCAGGTAATTTTGCAAGCTTTAATTTTATAGCCAAATAACAAAATCCAAAAACCCCTAGTTGTTTTCCTAAAAATAGTCCTAAAATAATCCCAAGACTTACAGGAGAAAATACTGAACCAAGATGCATATCTCTTAAATCAATACCCGCATTTGCAAAAGCAAATAAAGGCAAAATAAAATAAACCACCCAAGGGTTTAAATCCTTATGCACTTCATGAAGATAGGGTTTTTTATTTTTAGTATCAAGAGGGATAAATAAAGCTATGATTACACCCGCTAAAGTTGCATGCACTCCACTTTTAAGCATAGCTATCCACAACACAACACCTACCAACACGTACAAAGAAAGATGGGCGATGTGATAATAATTTAACAAAAGCAGAGCAAATATACAAAACAAACAAATAATAATTGCTAAAGCTGAAAGCTGATCTGTATAAAATAAAGCAATGATAATAATAGCCCCTAAGTCATCAAAAATAGCTAAAGAAAGTAAAAACAGCTTAAGACTAGAAGGAATTCTATTTCCTAAAAGCATTAAAATACCTACTGCAAATGCTATATCTGTAGCTGTTGGGATAGCCCATCCTTTCATAGCAAATTCATGAGAATAATTAATAGCAGAAAAAATCAAAGCAGGGACAATCATACCTCCCAAAGCTCCAAATATAGGTAAAGAAACCGATCTTATATTTTTAAGTTGTCCGCGTAAAATTTCATATTTTAATTCAAGTCCTATACAAAGGAAAAAAATAGCAATCAAACCATCATTTATCCATAAATCCAAAGATTTAGCAATCTGAAAATGATCAAATCCTATAGTAAAATTAGCATGAAAAAAATCTGTATAAATAACGCTTAAGGAAGAATTTTTAAAAAGTAAAGCCAAGAGAGTAAAAAATATGAGCAAAATGCCTGGAAAAGTTTCACTTAAAATTATTTTCTTTACAGCTTGCATTTACGCCCCTTGATTATAAAATTCAATATGTTAATTATTATAACCAAAAAATATTAAAGAAATGATTATTTTAACAAGATATATCCTTATTTAGGGTGTAAAGCACACCCTAAATTTAAAGATACTTAAGCGTAAATATCTAAACCGCTAGAGCTAGAAGTTTGCAAAGCAGAAGCCCCCGATGCACTCTCCATACCTTTGATAAGCTCATTCATCAACACTTCATTTGTATCCATTGATTTTTTCAAAACTGAAGTATTTACCGCTGTTAATAAATTAGCATTACTCATAGTTGCGTCTGAAATCATAACACCCTCCTAAGTATAATTTATGTATGAAGACTTAAGTAGTATCGGAAAAAATTTTAAACACTTAACCCTTTAAATTCGATAAAAATAATTTTTATTTTTGTTTAATATGGTTTGTATTATACTTCTATCAATATTGATAATAAATATTATTTTTTATATTTTTTAAGGAAATGTATGAAATTTTTTAAAATTTTGTTTTTTTTCTCTATGCTCTTTCTAGCAAATTCTGTTTTTGCTAGAGTTGATGATTATGTAGCAGAAGCTAATACTATTAAAAATATATTAGAAGAGAGTATAAAAAGCTATGAAAAGGGCGATAATTTAAAGGCTAAAAAACTTAGCGAAGATGCTTATTTTCAACACTTTGAAAATATGGAAGGTTCCATTGGAAGAAATATAGGCAAAAAAGCCATCACCATGGAAAGAAAATTTACAAATTTGCGTCGCTTGTATAAAGATAAAGCGCCCATAGAGCAAATTGATGCTTTAATTGAAAGTCTTTATTATGATTTAGATGAAGTTGCACCGATTTTGCAAAATGGTTATCGCTTACAAGCAGAAGCAAGTGATACAAATTACGATAAAGCAGCAGCTGAAAAATCAAGCATACAAGCCAATGCCAAGCGTGAAGCAGAAGCAGAAGCTTTGATTGCCCAAATGATGGGTATTGATAAAAATGATTTAGCAAAAACTAATTCTTCTTCTAGTACCCAAAACGAAACTATAAATGATAGTATAAATAATGATTTACAAGCGGCTGCGGCTATGGATGCAAGATTGCAATTTGTATTAGATAATATATCTACTAAATTCTCTCAAGCAGCCAATGCTTTTAAAAATAAAGATTATCAAACAAGTAAAGATTTTTTAAATGATGCTTTATTTAATGATTATCGCAATACCAAAGTTGAAGTTTTGATCAACAAATTCACCAAAGCAGGTAATGATCAAAAAATCCAACAAGCCATACGAACTCTCATACGCCAAATCAACAACGCAAATATTGATGAAAAAAACCTAAGAAATGATTTAGATTCGATAGAAGAACAGCTTTTTGATATCTTTTTGCAAATTCCAAATTCGGAGCTTTCAAATTTGAAAATCGAAGGGTTTGATGATGAAACAAAGGGTAAAGATTACACCAAGGTTTCTAATGATATCAAACTTGCTTTAGATGAAATTTTAAAAAATTATGATGGCTTTAGTGCTTCTATAGTAGATGATTTACAAGGAATTTATCTAGATATTTTTGAAGCAAGCGGTATGGAAAATAAAATCGGTGCTGTAGATAGCGGCTTAAAACTTAAAATAGAAAGTTTATTTTCCAAAAGCGTAGCTCTTATCAAAGCAAGTACAGATAAAAAAGAGCTTGAAGCTACTTTTAATGACTTAGAACAACTCATAGCCAGCAGCGTGGATAAAATTCAAGATTCTACTCCTTATTCGCTGTTTATATGGGCTTTAGGTATTATTTTGCGTGAAGGCTTGGAAGCTTTGATTATCGTTGTAGCCATTGTTTCTTATCTTGTGCAAAGTGGTAATAAAAATCGTCTAAATATCGCCTATAGTGCTCTTTTTACAGGAGTGATTTTAAGTTTTATTACCGCTTTTGGAGTTTCTTGGCTATTTAAAGAAAATGCAGGTCAAAGTAGAGAGCTTATAGAAGGTATTACCATGCTTATAGCCGTATTACTACTCTTTTATGTGGGCTTTTGGCTACTTTCAAACGCACAAAATAAAAAATGGACAAGCTTTATCAAACAAGGTGCTATAGATGCTATATCAAATAATAGCGCAAAAACCCTTTGGATTACCGTATTTTTAGCTGTTTATAGAGAAGGTGCAGAAACTGTGCTTTTTTATCAAGCCTTGCTTTTTGATGCTAAAACAAGCACTGATTTTGGTGCTGTTTTTGGCGGACTTGGACTTGGAATTTTAATACTTATTGTTTTATATTTTCTTTTAAAAGCAGGAGCCATTCGCATACCTGTAAAACAATTTTTCTATATCACTTCTTACATTATTTTTTACATGGTTTTTGTTTTTACAGGCAAAGGCATAGCCGAACTCATAGAAGGAAAAGTCATCATTCCTAGTCTTATACCTATGAATTTTGAACCGATTTTATGGCTTGGAATTTATCCTTACTATGAGACTTTAATCCCTCAATTTATAGTTTTAATTATGCTAATTATTGGCATTTTAATAACAAAACAAATTTCAAAAAAAGGAGTAAAATCATGATAAAAAAAGTTTTATCAGTAGTTGCTGCAGCTGCGGTTATTAGTACAAATTTATTTGCAGGCGAAGTGCCAATTGGCGATCCAAAAGAACTTAATGGCATGGAAATAGCTGCTGTTTATTTACAACCTATTGAAATGGAGCCAAGAGGTATTGATTTAGCTGCGTCTTTAGCTGATATTCACCTAGAAGCTGATATTCACGCACTTAAAAACAATCCAAATGGTTTTCCAGAAGGTTTTTGGATGCCTTATTTAACCATAGCCTATGAACTTAAAAATACCGACACAGGTGCGATTAAACGCGGAACTTTGATGCCTATGGTGGCTGATGATGGTCCTCACTATGGTGCAAATATTGCTATGGAAAAAGATAAAAAAGGTGGCTTTGGCGTAGGAAATTATGAACTTACTTTTTATATCTCAAATCCAGAAAAACAAGGTTTTGGACGCCATGTTGATGAAGAAACAGGCGTGGGTAAGTGGTTTGAACCTTTTAAAGTAGATTATAAATTCAAATACACAGGCACGCCAAAATGATTTTACACTCGGATTTTCCGAGTGTTTAAATATTTTTATTTTTATTGAAAAATTAAAATAACAATGTTTAAAGAGTAAATTATGAGTATATATTTTGTGCATTTTCTTTCTAGTATCTTGCCCTTAAGCATTTTAATGGCTTTTATTACGCCCGATAAAAGATATATTTTTAAAAGCTTTTTAGCTCTTTTTTTAGGCTTTTTATTTGGATATTTTGCTTTTTTTATTGCAGCACAATTTCTAAAAACTGAGAATTTGATATTTAATTTCAATTTTATTTTTATAGCCTGTTTGCTTTTGAGTTTTGTGTTTTATTTTTGGCAAAAAATAGAAATTTTAAGTTTTATTTTACTAGGAATTTTGAGTTTTTGCATAGCTTTGCATTATTATAATTTAACTCAAGATTTTCCTATATTTAATGGTGTTTTAATCGATAGCGAAGCCATTTCTTCTTTAGGTTTTATTGCTTTAGCTTTATTAATTTGTATTTTAATTTTCTTCTTTTTAAAGTGGCAAAAGAATATCAACAAAAAAGCAAGTTTTATACTTTTTTTAATCCTTATTTTTATAGAAGGAGATAAGGTTTTAGCAAATATATTGCTTACACTGATGCGAAATTCTTTCATAGAAACTCATACTTTTTTAGTAAGTTTTGTTGGAAAAAGTAATTATTTTGGTGTTTTTGGAATTTATGTTTATTTATTTTTCATCATTTTTTTAGCATTTTTAAGTTTGCAAATTCGCAAAAAAAATATTGTAAAAAAGCAAATTTTAGATATTGTTTACCGCAAAAATGAAGCAAAAAATACTCTCATAAATCGCTATTTTTCTAGTGTTTTTATCTCTTGTATTTTGAGTTTTTGTATCATCTTATACTTTTTTATGGTAAGTTCTAAACCCTTAAGCATAGACGAGCCTACAGAACTTTTACCTGATAAAAATGGCAAATTTATCTTTGATGTAGCGCTTTTAAGAGATAACAAACTTCATCGTTTTGCTTATATAAGCGAGCAAGGCAAAGTGATAAGGTTTTTCCTCATCAATAAAAGAGAAGATAGGGATTCTCCTGTGGCTGTTTTTGATGCTTGTGCTATTTGTGGGGATATGGGTTATATTAAAAAAGAAGGGGAATTAATTTGCATTTCGTGCAATGTGCGAATTTTTCTACCGAGTGTAGGAAAAACAGGGGGTTGCAATCCTATCCCATTAAAATACGATTATGATGGTGAAAAAATCACCATAGATGTTAAAGATGTTGTAGCAGGATCTAATTATTTTAGTCAAATTAAAGATATACAAGTGCAAGATCCTGTTTCAAAAGATAAGATCATTAACACTCAAGCACCTTTTTCTTACAGCTATAAAGGTATAACTTATTATTTTTCAAATGAAAAAAACTATGAGGAATTTAAGAAAGATCCTATGAAATATGTAGAAGATACAGAAGCTTTATTTTTAATCCAAAGGAGAAATAATGCTAGTTAAAATGATAACTCATTCTATCTTTAGAAATAAAATTCAAAAATTTCTAGCTTTTCTTACTTGTTTTTTGGCTACGCTTTTGCTATGTACAATGTTAAATATCACTCTAAGTATAGGCGATGAAGTAACTAAGCAACTTAAAAGTTATGGATCTAATATACTGGTTTTGCCTAAAGGCTCAAGCCTTAGCATAGAAATAGGCAATGAGCTTTACGAACCTTTAAAAAATAAAAACTATTTAGAAGAAAAAAATTTATATATGCTAAAAGATATTTATTGGCGAAACAATATCACAGCCTTTGCTCCTTTTTTAGAAGGAAAGATAGAAATAAAAAGCAATAATTCCTCAAAAAAAATACTCCTTTATGGTACTTATTTTCAAAAAGCGATTGAAATAAAAGATGATGATGATTTTATCACAGGTATTAAAAGTCTTTATCCTTATTTGAAAGTGCAAGGCAAATGGGCTAAAGATGACAGCAATGAAATCATGCTAGGCGAAGATTTTGCTAAAAATAACGATCTTAAAATCAATGACACGATACAACTCATAGGAGAGAATAAAATTTCAAAAGAAGTAAAAATTGTAGGAATTTTACTCCACGCCAATCCTAAAATGTCGAACAAAATCATCACTCCTTTAAATTTAGCTCAAGAATTATTAGAAAAAAAAGGCTTATATGCAAGTGCTGAAGTAAGAGCTTTTACCATACCTGAATCAGCCCTTTCTGAAAAGGTACGCCGAATGGGCGAGGAAAAACTCGATCAAATAGAATACGATAAATGGTATTGCTCAGCTTATGTAGGATCAATTGCTAGTCAAATTAGCGATGGCTTGCCAGGAGCGGATGCAAAAGCACTCAATGCCATAAGCGATGCACAAAGTTTGGTTGTTAAAAAAATTCAGTCTTTGATGGCTATTACTTGTATTATTTGTCTTATTGTTGCAAGTATTGCTATATCAAGTTTAATGAGTTCTGAAATTCACCGCAGAAAAAAAGAAATAGGGCTTTTAAAAGTACTGGGGGCAAATACATTTCAAATTTACTTACTTTTTGCAGGTGAAAATTTGATCATAGCTTTAGTTTCTGCTGTATTTGGATTTATTTTTGGCATAGGACTTTCAGAGCTTATCAGCCTTGGAATTTTTGGATATTTTATAAACATTGCTTTTATAGCCTTGCCTTTAAGTCTTGTATTTGCAGGTTTGATAGCTATACTTGGATGCTTGCTTCCTATAAAAAATATTGCAAATCTTTCTCCCGCAGGAGTTCTTTATGGTAGATAAGTTTTTTTTAAATGAGCTTTTTAAAAGCATTGCTTTTTCTTATCAAAGACTTTTTATTATTGTCTTAAGTGTTTTTATAGGAGCACTAACTTGCTCGGCTTTTTTAAATATTTATTTTGATATTGATACAAAGCTTTCTAAAGAATTAAAAGCTTATGGAGCAAATGTTATCATCGAGCCTAAAAATGATAAAGAACTTATCTTAAATCAAGACTATGAAGAAGCAAAAAAGAATTTAAAAGCTAGAGCCTTAACTCCTTTTTTGTATACATTTTT
This sequence comes from Campylobacter sp. JH23, assembly GCF_017846595.1. Lineage (NCBI taxonomy): Bacteria > Pseudomonadati > Campylobacterota > Epsilonproteobacteria > Campylobacterales > Campylobacteraceae > Campylobacter > Campylobacter sp. JH23. The sequence goes on from NZ_JAEQBP010000002.1 coordinate 203,507, forward strand.
AAATTTGGGTAGCACTAGTGGAGTAGTTTTGGGTACAGATTTTAGAGCCTTAAAGATAACTAAGCCTTTTATAGAAGTTAAAGAAGGGAGCTTTTCTCTAAGTGATTTTGATGAAAATTCAGCTTTTTTGGGTATTAATTTATCCAAACAACTAGGACTTAAAGTAGGCAATGAACTTCAAATTTACAACCCAGAAAATGGCAAAACTACTAAGCTTACGATAAAAGGCATACTCTTAAGTAATGATGAATTAGACAGCATAGTTTTAGCGCCTTTAAGCGTAGTACAAAATTTAAGCGATACCTTTGGAATTCAGTATGCTAATGCGGTTGTTTATGGGAATTTTGATGAGATAAATACAAAAACAAAAAATATTAGCAATGAAAGCATTAATGCAAAACCTATTTCATCAGTATCTTTAAGCGAAGGCCTAGTTTTAGACAAAATAAAAGCTTTAATGTTTTTAATCATACTTGTTGTCTTAATCATAGTCACAACAAGTGTAAACACCACTCTAAGCTCGATTATATTTTCGCGTAAAAAAGAAATTGCCTTGCGTTTAGCCTTGGGTGCTAAAAAAAGTGAAATTTTCAAGCTTTTTGCTTGTGAATATTTTATCATTAGTCTTTTTGCTAGCATTATAGGAGCTTTTTGTGGGATATTTTTAGCAAATATATTTGGATATTTGATTTTTAATGCAAGTATAGATTTTAGATTTAAGGCTATATTTATGGCTTTAATTGTTTCTTTGTTTTTTGCTTTTTTAGCTGCCTTTTTTCCTATAAAAAAAGCATTAAAAATCAATGTCTGTGAAAATTTGAAAGGTGAATAATGAAAGAACTTATACAAATTAAAAATTTAAGCAAAAAATTTGGTAAAGTAAAAGCACTGGATAATATAAATTTAAATATTTACAAAGGAGAATGGCTTGCCATCATGGGTCCTTCTGGAAGTGGAAAATCAACGCTTTTAAATATATTATCTCTTATGGATGATCCAAGCAGTGGTAAATACATTTTAGATAATGAAGATTTAGAACAAATAAATGAAGAGCAAAAAATCACTTTGCGCCGAGAAAAAATTGGGCTTATTTTTCAGCAATTTCATCTCATTCCTTATCTTAGTGCCTTAGAAAATGTTATGCTTTCGCAATACTATCATTCTAGCGTAGATGAAGAGGATGCAAAAGCTGTACTTGAAAAAGTAGGGCTTTCACATCGCCTTAGCCATTTACCAAGCCAACTAAGCGGTGGAGAGCAACAAAGAGTTTGTATAGCAAGAGCATTGATTAACAATCCTGAAATTTTACTTGCTGACGAGCCTACAGGGAATTTGGATGAAGCCAATGAAAAAATCGTTCTTGAAACCTTGCAAAAATTAAAAAATGAGGGTAAAACCATAGTCTTGATCACACACAATCCCGAATTAGCAAAATTTGCAGATCGCACCCTTATCTTGCAACATGGAATTTTAAAATGAAAAAAGTATTTTTATTTTTCATAAGTCTTTTTTTGCTCAATGCCTGCTCTTTTGACACAAATCAAGACCAAGGTAAAATTGGCCAAATAGGAGCTGAAATTTCAGCCAAAGATACTTTGGGAAAGGCTGTTAAATTAGCTGATGATAAAAGCAATATAAAAGTCTTAGTTTTCTTTCAAAATGGATGTCCTTCTTGTTTGCAAGAGCTGCCTTCTTTGGATAAATTTATGCAAGAACACCCAAATAAAATCAGCGTTTATGCTATAAATTCGGTAGATAAAGTTGAAGTCGTTCAGGTTTTGGCCGAACAATTAAATTTTAAAAATATCAAAGTTTTAACCGATGATCTTAAAATCACCAATGATCGCTACGCTGTATTTGCAACTCCAACCACCATCATACTTAAAGATGGGATTATAAAAGAAAGAATTTTAGGAGAAAAACCATGGCAAACTTTCGAATCCAAACTTATCTCTTTGCTTTAATTGTAGCTTTATTTTTTATAGCTTGCGATAGTGGAGAAAATTTTAAAGCTTTAAATAGCAATAAAATTTATAATTTCTCTTATAATGGTTTTGAAAAAAGTTTAAAATTAGACGATCAAACACAAAATTTTGCATTAGTATTTTTTACTAAAGATTGTGGGGTTTGTAAAGAGCAAATTCCTATTTTGCAAGATTTAGCTAAAAATTATGATTTTAATATTTTTATAGTACTAGGCGATGCTAAAGATGCAAAGGATGCTAAAGCTTGGGCAAATGAAAAGGGTTTGTCGCATCTGGCTTTATTTTATGAAAAAAAAGCAGCCAAATATCTCTCAGGTGCAGTTGGAGAAATATACGGAGTACCTGTACTTAGCTTTTTTAAAGAAGGCAAGATAGATGAAAAATTCATAGGCTTAACGCCTTATGGTGTGCTTGAAAATGAGATTAAAAAGTTAAAAATTTAATTTTGCTATAAATCAAGATTATAATTAAAATATCTCGAGGTGATTATTTTATCACCTTTTTTTCACGCTTTTCTCTTAATTTTTTAATCTCTTCTAAAAGCATAAATTTAAGCTCTTTAAGTCCAGTTTTTTCAAGGCTTGATACTTTGATTAAAAAGCTTTGTGGATTATCAATACTTTTTAAATATTCTTCTAAATTCGCTATATTTTGGGCGATCTGCTCGGCAAAATCTTCACCCAAATTCACACTATCACTTTTTGAAATCATTATGCCAAACTCACGTCCAAAAAGCTCATTTGAAAATTTCTCAAGCTCTTTTCTTAACACTATAAATTGCTCTTTTAAAGGCATTTCTCTCATAGGATCTAGTACAAAAAGTAAAAAGCTAGTCCTTTCTATATGTTTTAAAAATGCAAGCCCTAAGCCTTTGCCCCCACTTGCACCTTCGATAATCCCTGGAATATCAGCCATCACAAAAGAATTATACTCATCCACATCTACAAGCCCTAGTTTTGGCGTGAGCGTGGTAAATTCATAATTTGCGATTTCAGGCTTTGCATTTGAAACTACACTTATAAGGGTGGATTTTCCCACATTTGGAAAGCCTACAAGTCCTACATCGGCGATAAGCTTAAGCTCAAGTCTTACTAAACGACTTTCGCCTTTAATGCCTGGCTGTGCATAATCAGGGCGCTGATTGGTTGCATGTTTAAAATGCGTATTTCCAAGCCCTCCTTTGCCACCTTTTAGAAAAAGTTCTCTTTGCCCCTCTTTTGTAAGATCTAATAAAACTTCATTAGTCTGCGCATCAATAACTTGCGTTCCCTCAGGGACAATAAGTTCTAAATTTTCACCCTTTTTTCCATTTTTGTTGCGTCCCATTCCACCTGCGCCATTTTGCGCGCGAAGCTCTCTTTTACCTTTAAAATTTACAAGTGTATGTGTATTATTATCGCAAACGAAGATGATATCCCCGCCATTTCCTCCATCGCCACCATCAGGCCCGCCAAGAGGAACATGCTTTTCACGACGAAAACTCACCGCGCCTTTGCCACCATCGCCCGAAGCTAAAGTAATCTTAACACTATCAATAAACATTATAATTGCCTTTGATTTTAAATTTATAAAGCTAAATTAGAATAAATTATAGAAGTTAAATTTATAAATTTAAAGTTTCTAAGGCGTAAAAACGCCCTAAAAACTTATGCAGGGTATACAGAAACTTTTTTTCTATCTTTGTCTTTTCTTTCAAATTTCACAAAACCATCAATTAAAGCAAAGATAGTGTGATCTTTTCCTATGCCTACATTATTTCCTGCATGAGTTGCAGTTCCTCTTTGGCGAATAATGATATTTCCTGCTCTAACAAATTCACCACCAAATTTTTTAACACCTAAGCGACGACCTATAGAATCGCGGTTATTTTGAGTTGAACCCTGACCTTTCTTGTGTGCCATTCTTTACTCCTTAAGCTTTAATATCTTTTACTACAACGCGAGTGAATTGTCTTCTAAAACCGCGTTTAAGTTTAGAATCTTTTCTGCGTCTTTTTTTATAAATCACAACTTTTTTATCTTTTCCGTGATTAATCACTTCCAAAACAACTTTTGCACCTGCTACGAAAGGCGCACCTACCTTTAATTCTTTATCATTGATAGCAAGAACTTCACTTACTTCAATACTTGCTTTGCTTTCAGCTTCAAAGTGATCTAGCTTTAACTCATCGCCAACGCTAACTTTATACTGCTTTCCGCTGTGTTTAATAATAGCATACATTGCTTTTTCCTTAATAATTTGGTAAGTGCCACAAAGCACCGAAATTCGGATTTAAAAGCTTTAATGGCTAGAAAAGTTTTAATTTTACAAAAATTTTCTTTAATATTTGATGAATTTAAGAAAGACTTTAGAGTTTAAAATAAACCCTAAAGCAATTTAAAAGCCAAGATTGACCCCGCCATTTTCATGAAGTTTATAAGTATTTTCTTTCCCTTCTTGTTTGTTATCTTCTTCTAAAGTATCAAAAAATAATGATTTTTCCATTTCTCTTTGCATAAATAACGCAATGTTTTCCCAATTTTTTTGCTCTTTTTTGCTGTCGCCAGATAAAGTAAAAGTTGTATTGAAGGTTTTAGAAAAAACAAGCTCTCTTGTAGGATAAAATATAAGCTTATAGGCTATATTTATACTTACTTTTGTATTATTTTGATAGCTTATCTTACTTTGTTTTGCTTGAGTAATATCTAAAATCTCAAATTCTAAAATATAATCAGCACCCAAAACATTGCCTAATTTATAGCTTTCTTCGCTAGAACCATCTTCGCTTTTTATAATTTTATTTTCATCTTTAAAATCATGCTCTCTTTCCAAAAGAGTAAAATTCTCATCCTGTGAAAAAGCATCATACAAAGCTCTTTTTAAATATGATTCTTCTTTGTTTTTATCGTTTAAAATTACTAATTTAGGTTTATTATCGTTTTGATACAAAGATTTAAAAGCTGAAATTTCAACTTGCCAAAGCGTTCCGTTTTGATCAATTTTATCTACTTTATAAGTATCGATATAACCCTTACTTACATTTTGAAGGACACTTTTAGATTTTTGTGAAATTTGTCCTAAATGAGAGAAGCTTAAATCAATACTTTGAAGCTCTTGTCTTAAATTGACATTAGAAACTCCTTTAAATTGTGATAAAGCGTCTATTAAAGCATTATTTAAAGCTTCTTCCTTGCTTTCTCCTGTTCCATTACCTTGCACCACTTTTTGAAATTTATTTCTTTGGTGTGGCAAGGTTTTAAGACTCTGAACAGGATCTAAAGAACTTAAATTAACATCCTCTAGCGGAACATAATCATAAATAATAACATCATCTTGCGCCCACATAAAACTCAAGATGGTTAAAAATAAAAAGATTTTTTTCATTACCAAGTTACCGATTTACTTGAGCCTGTTTTATCAATCGTTCTTTCATCTTCCCAATAAGCAAGTCCTGAATTTAAATCCGTAACGCTTAGATAAAAGAAATACTCTGCTTGTATATCGCCATTCTTAAGCTTGACATTGTCTTGGCGGATCTTTCCGCTGATTGAAAAATCAGGTGCAACCAAAGTTCCTTTGCTAGAAATGGTGTTTTGATTAAATTCATCATTATCTCTTAATTCTCTTACTGCTTCACTCATTTCATCCCTAGCTCCACCCGCTGCAACAGCTGTTGTTAGGACAAATTTACCTGATTTTCTAAGCGCTATAGTGATCTTACTAATGAGCTTATCTGTATCAATGCGTTGGGGAGTATCATTGATAATTTTACCTATAGCAATAACCTTTCTTTGACCTGGTTGAATATTGGCAAAAGCAGGATCGCTTAACATACTATCTATCATAATTTGAGCAGTTTTTTCAAAATCTTCCCTATCAAGTCCTAAGGTTAAAGCATCACCTTGTTTTTTTTGACTTGCATAACCATCAGTATAAACAGGCGCTCCACAAGCTGCAAAAAATACTGCGAAAAATGCGCTAAAGATTATAAAAATATTTTTTTTCATTATTTCTCCTTTTTTTGTAATTATACTCTTTTAGTTTTCAATTTTGTAAACCCTAGCGGGAAATTGAGAAGCAAAAGAACGCACTACAATCAATACATTTTTATCAATATCCACTTCACTAGAATAAATTTTTTGATTTTTATCATCATAAATTTGTACTGATCCATCATTTTCAATCATCATAATTTGTATATTTTTAGGTAAAAAATTCCAAAATCTTAAATCACTTCTTGTGGTTGCAATGCTAAAAATATTTGTAGCAAGACTTAAAATTCCACTCTCATCATTTTTAGCCACAGCCATATTTAAACTTGTTTTTAAAGTGCTTGAGATTAAAGATTTGATGATGATTGAAGTCAAATTGGCTTTAAATTCACTCGCAACAATTTGATCAAAATCAAAAGCATTAGAAGTTGTAAATTTCTGATGATTGTTTGCAATATTTAAATTTTCATAAGAAGCATTACGCTTTTTTAAAATAGGTAAAGCAACACTAGCAGTCGTAATATAATCATCAAAGATAAATGGCAAGGTTAGATTAAATTCATCCAAAGCAGGACTTAATCCATTTTCATATATTATAAAAATATATTTTTTTAATTTTTTTGGATTTAAACTGCTTGAATATTGATCAAAAATCTTAAATTCTTTTTCTATTTCTTTATTTAAATTCAGCACATAAACTTCTTTAAGTAAATCCGCTGCTTTTTTATAATCATAATCCATAAAGAAAAATATAGATGAAATATAAGTTACATAAGGATTGGTATAATCTTTTTGTGCATTAAAGTCTTTAAAAAGATTTTCATATTGTTTTGAAACAATTTTTATATTATTATCGATATTTTGCCTTAATTTTTCTTCCTTGCTAGCCTCTTGATATGCTTTTTTAATTTCGGAAGCAAAATACTCTTTTGCCTTTTCTTGTCTCATCAATGCGCGGTTAAATTCCACCCTAGCATTCACAAAATCTCCCAAACTCATAAAATTTAAACCCTTATAAACATTAAGCATGGTTCTTTCATACCAAGCACCTTGATAATCATTTACACCCTCATTTATCAAAGTAGATGCAAGTGCTCTTGTGCTTTTCTTGGATAAACTTTGCAAATCCACATCGTATTTATAAGAATCTTCAACCTTATCAAAAATAGAATTACTTAAGTTAAAATCCTTACAATCTCTTGCGATATAACCTGTATTTAAACCTGTAAAAATCACATCTTTATTTTGACTGATCTTTTCTTGTTGCTCTTGAAAAAATTGCTTATTGCAAGTTTGAGAGAATAAATTTTGTTGATAGAATACATTTTGTTCTTGATGAGTAGAGCATGCTGAAAAAATTATCGCTAAAATAGAAAAAACAATTGTTTTATATTTCATTATAATTCCAAAAATAAAAATTATAATTTTAATATATCATAAAATTGATAATAGCCCAAAAAAGGGCTATTACATTAACATAGGAGCGATTACAAAGCCTAAAGCTACAGCAATTGCAATAGCTAAAACTCCTGGTACAAAGAAAGAGTGATTAAATATAAATTTACCAATTCTAGTCGTTCCTGTATCATCCATTTGCACAGCACCAAGTAAGGTTGGATAAGTTGGAAGCACAAAAAGTGCCGAAACTGCTGCAAAACAAGCTACAAGCATATAAGAATCATGCGGATTTGCTGCTGAAATTCCTAAAGCGGTGATAATTACAGGTACAATGGCCTTTGCGGTTGCTGCTTGAGAATATAAAAGCATGCTTGCAAAGAAAAATGCAACTGCTAACATAGCAGGGGTTTGTTTAACCCAGTCGCCTGCTACTTCTTTAATAGAAGCTTCGTGTCCTGCAACAAAAGTATTTCCAAGCCATGCTACACCAAAAACGCAAACACAAGCAGTCATACCACTTTTAAATACACTGGTATCAAGAATTTTACCTGGTTCAACTTTACAAAGCCAAGTGATCAAAGTTGCTGCAGTAAGTAAAAAGCTCATAATAGCTGCATCTCTTGGAACCACAACAGGATCAATCCATTTAATATTGCTTGAAATTGCGGTTGCATAAAGTACAACTGCCAAAACAGTGATAAGAAAAATTGCTACTGAAAGTTTAGCACCTGGTTTATCTTCACCATGTAAAATAGCTCCTGCATCTTTAACAAGTCCTGCTTTTAAGCGTTCTTGATAAACGCTATCTTTGCTTAAATCCATAGGAGTGATTAAACTCACTATAAAAGCTGTAAGCATACAAGCTATAAAAGTTGTACTGATCCAAATTCCAATTAAAGTTGGATAATTCCATCCTAGTGGTTCTAAAACCCCGCTCATATAAACCACAGCTGCACTCACAGGAGAAGCAGTGATTCCAATTTGCGAAGAAACAACCATTAATGAAAGTGGAACACTAGGTTTTATATTTTGAGATTTTGCAACATCAACTACAACAGGCATTAAAGAAAATACTGCATTTCCTGTTCCTGCTAAGATAGTAAGCAACCATCCGCAAGCTGGAGCAAGATAATTAATAAATTTAGGCTTGGATCTTAAAATTTTTTCTGTAACCCTAACCATATAATCAAGCCCACCAGCTTGTTGCATCGCAGAAATAGCTGCAATAGCTGCAGCTATGATTAAAATTACATCCCAAGGAATATTTCCTGGTTTCATTCCCAAAACAAGTCCTAAAACAACAACACCAAGTCCTCCTGCATAGCCTATAGCAATACCACCTAGACGAATACCAATAAAAATCGCCCCAAGAAGAACGATTACTTGCAAAATTATCATTATATCCATATTAAATCCTAAAATGCTATTTTTTAGCTTCCATATGTGGATTTAACATATTTGCAGGAGTTAAAATTTCATCAATTTGCTCCTTGCTTAAAAGTCCTCTTTCAAGTGCGATATCAGCTACTCTCTTACCTGTACTCATAGCCTCTTTAGCAATACTGGCTGAATTTTCATAACCTATATAAGGATTTAAAGCAGTTACGATCCCTACTGAGTTATAAACAAAATCAGAACAAATTTTTTCATTAGCACTAATACCATCTATACATTTATCTGCTAAAGTATGCATTGCTTTTTCAAGCATAACAATAGAATTAAATAAACTATAAGCAATTACAGGTTCAAAAACATTAAGCTGCAATTGTCCGCCCTCGCTTGCAAAAGTAACGGTTACATCCGCTCCAATTACAGCGTAACAAACTTGATTTACCACTTCAGGGATAACAGGATTTACTTTACCTGGCATGATAGAACTACCTGGTTGCATTTTTGGCAAATTGATTTCATTAAGACCGCATTTTGGACCACTGCTTAGAAGTCTTAAGTCATTACATACTTTAGAAAGTTTTGTTGCAACGCGTTTTAAAACACCTGAAATTTGGACATAAGCTCCTGTATCTTGAGTTGCTTCGATAAGATCTTCTGCCACAGTGTATTCAAAGCCGGTTACTTCTCTTATTTTTCTTTCTACTACTTTTGGATAATTAGGATGAGAATTAATACCTGTTCCTATAGCTGTTCCGCCTAAATTGATTTCTAAAATCAGTTTTCTAGCTTCTAAAACTCTTTGTATATCTTCACCCATCATTACTGCAAAAGTTTTAAACTCACGACCCAAAGTCATAGGTACTGCATCTTGAAGTTGGGTTCTACCCATTTTTAATACATCTTTAAATTCTTCTGCTTTTCTCTCATAAGCTTTTTTAAGATGTTCCATAGCTTTTGCTAAATCACTTAGATAATCATGCAAAGCAAGATGCAAAGCAGTAGGATAAGCATCATTTGTACTTTGACTTAAATTCACATGATCATTTGGATGAAGATATTGGTATTCACCTTTTTTATGACCCATAAGCTCAAGTGCTATATTGGCTATCACTTCATTGGCATTCATATTTGTACTTGTTCCAGCTCCACCTTGTATCATATCAACTACAAATTGATCGTAATATCCGCCCTCTAAAATTTTATCGCAAGCTTTAATAATAGCATCTTGGATATCTTTATCTAAAAGACCTAATTCATAATTTGCCATAGCAGCTGCTTTTTTAACCCTTGCTAAAGCTCTTACAAAGCGTGGGAAATCCTTTAGCCTCTCGTGTGAAATATTGAAATTTTCCACCGCTCTAAAGGTTTGCACTCCATAATAAACCTCATCAGAAATTTCTAATTCCCCGATAAAATCGTGCTCTTTTCTTGTTCCCATTTGAAACCTTTCTTAATTTAATTTTTCATACAAGCTTTATTACTTGTACTCATATCAGTATAATCATATTGTAATTTTGGTTAATAATTGGTTAACAATATTTATTCTTTAGAAATACTATAAAATAGACTTTTAGGATAATTTAACTCTTTTTATATTTAATTTTTATTTATTAATTAATTTTATTTATTTCAGTAAAAATTAATATATTTTTCTTGGCTTGTTTGATAAAATATACCTTTAATTTATTTTTGGAAGTTTTTATGAAAGAAATTACTATAAACATTGAAGATATCAAAATAAATAATGATTGGAAAGAGTTTTTAAAAGAAGAATTTAGCAAAAGCTATTTTTTAGAAATCAAAAAACGCTATATACAAGCTTTAAACAATAAAGCCATTATCTATCCTCCTTCAAATTTAACCTTTAATGCTTTTAATCTTACTCCTTTGAGTGAGCTTAAAATTGTACTTTTAGGACAAGATCCTTACCATCAACCCAATCAAGCTATGGGGCTTAGTTTTTCTGTGCCTTGTGGGGTTAAAATTCCTCCTAGTCTTTTAAATATTTATAAAGAATTAAAAGCAGATCTTAATATAGAACCTTCTAAAAGCGGGGATTTAAGTTCTTGGGCAAAACAAGGAGTTTTACTTTTAAATTCCATTCTTAGCGTTGAAGTGGGAAAGCCTGCAAGTCATAGCTCGTGGGGTTGGCAAGAATTTAGTGATGCGGTGATTTCAAAGTTAAGTCTTGAAAAATCAGGACTTATTTTTATACTTTGGGGAAATTATGCAAAATCCAAAAAAGCTTTAATCGATACAAAAAAACATTTTATTTTAGAAGCAGCACATCCTAGTCCACTAGCTAGAACAGGCTTTTTAGGTTGTAAACATTTTTCAAAAGCTAATGAAATTTTAAAAAATTTAGGAAAAAAACCTATAAATTGGCAATTGACTTAGAAAAATTATATAAATGTTTTTTTAATAATTTAAAAATACTAAGCCCGATTTCATATTTTATTCAAAAATAAAATAATTAATATAGATTTTTATAATTTATCGTTAAAATATATAAAAATTTTAAGGAGATAGAAGTGAAAACGATAGGCATTATAGGTGGAATGAGTTTTGAAAGTACCATAACCTACTATAAAACTATAAACGAAACCATTAATAATCAACTAGGCAATTTAAATTCTGCAAAAATTTTACTCTATAGTGTCAATTTTGAAGAAATAGCAAATTTGCAAAAAAATGGCGAGTGGGAAAAAGCTGCGCAAATTTTAGGAGAATGTGCTAAAAAATTAGAACTTGGTGGAGCTGATTTTATACTTATTGCCACCAACACCATGCATAAAATTTTTGATCAAATTCAAAAAAATATAAAAATTCCTCTCATTCATATTGCTCAAAGCACAGCCAAAATTCTAAAGCAACAAAACATACACACCATAGGCTTACTAGGCACCCAATATACTATGATGGAAGATTTTTATAAAAATGCATTAAAAAAAGAAAATATAAATACAATCACCCCAAATCAAAGCGATATGCAAGAACTAAGCGACATCATCTTTAATGAACTTTGCAAAGGACAAATGAAAGAAAATTCTAAAGAAAAATACTTAAAAATCATCCAAAAACTAAAGGACGAAGGTGCTCAAGGTATAGTTTTAGGCTGCACAGAAATTGGATTGTTGATTTCCCAAGAAGATACAAATATCCCAATTTTCGATACAGCCTTAATTCACGCCCTTGATGCTGTAAATTTAGCTTTAAAAGATTAATCTTTCTTTTTAGAGATAGGACAAACTCCCAAAGGACAAGCTTGCTTTCCTGTCCAAACCCTTATAGGGCACACACCAAAAATACCTGTAAGCAAAGGAATAAATCCTATCAAAGCCCACCAAGACGCATAATAAACCCCTACACTAAAGATAACCAATGCTAGGATTATTCTTATTATTCTTTCTAGTTTACCCATTTCTTCTCCTTTTGTATAATTTAATCAAAGTATAAACAAAAAAAATTTTCTTGTCAGTGATAAAAGTCACTAAAAAATAATTAATCTAAAAAAGATACAATAAAAATTAAATTCACAAAGGTAGTCTATCTTGGATAAGGAAAAAATTTTAAAAGAATATTTTAAAAACTATAATCTTGAAAACAAAGACTTTGAAGCTATGGTGGAAAAATCATACTTTAAAGAATTTGACAAAAATACAATTTTAGATGATTGTTTAGGATTTGTGATAGTTTTAAAAGGAGGATTTCGTGCATTTATTTTAGGTCAAAACGCCAAAGAAATCACCGTTTTTAAACTGAAACAAAATGAAGAATGTGTCATTTGTTCTCATTGTATCTTTGAAACTATATCTTACAATCTCACCCTAGAAAGCTTTGAAGATACTCAAATTTTAATTGTTCCTGTAAAAATATATTCTCAACTAAAAGATAAATATCCTTTAATAGCAAACTATACTCTTAATCTTATTGCCAAACGCTTTAATTCTTTGATTAATATTTTAGAGCAAGCTCTTTTCACCCCTCTTCATCATAGGGTTAAAATGTTTCTTAAAGAAAACGCAAAAGAAGGAAAAATCACTTTTACACATGAAGAAATAGCCTTACATTTAGGCAGTACTAGAGAAGTTATTTCACGAATTTTAAAAACAATGCAAAAGGAAGGTTTTATTCAGCAAAATCGTAAAGAGATTACACTTTTGAAAGATTTATGATAAAAATGCCCATATAAATATGGGCAAAATTGCAATATTTTGAAAAGATTTAATCCTAAATCGGTTAAATCTTTAAGAACTTTATAGCTTATTGTCTTTTTCTAATTGATTGATATTAAGCATGATAAATTTATAGCTTACATAAATCACCAAAGGCCAAACCAATAAAAACAAAGCGTGTAGCATTTTTTCTCCTTGATTAATATAAATGTTCGCTGTCTTTCATTTCTTCACGAGTGATTTTTACTCTATCCATTGCATTCCAAACATAAATAATATAAGCTAAAACAAAAGGCACAAGCAAAGATACATAAGCCATTACACTAAGAGTATAATAACTCGAACTCGCATTGCGTATAGTTAAAGAACTTTGCAAATCACTAAGTGAAGGATAAAAAGCGCTTGATCCAAGTCCTATGCTTAAAAATAAAGCAAAAACAGCCAAAACCGATCCAAAACCTAAAGTAAAAATCGTTTTAGAACATCCTTTTGAACCTTGTACCATACCCAAAAGCACAAATACAACTCCAACGATAAATAAAATAGCAAAAAGAATATTATCTAAAAAATTGTATAAATATACATTTTCAGTCATACTCACAATGCCCTTTTCGTCCACTCCAAAACCCTCTTTGATAAAAATCCACGCAAGAAATCCTAAGAAAAAAGGCAAAAATAAAATACTGTTTATACTCAGTTTTCTAACGGCTTTTGCTTTGATATTTTCATCTTTGATATTATTCATAAAATAAGCAGCACCCAAAATTCTAGATAAAAACACCAAAGCAATACCCAAAAGATAATTAAAAGGATTAAACAAAAGTTCCAAACCGCGTAAAGAATTTTGCCAAGAAACAAAATTATGCTCATTTAATACAAAATGCGATCCACTAAAAAAACTGCTTATTGCAACCCCGATTAAAAACACTCCTAAATAACCATTGATTTTAAGAAAAACTTCATAGGTTTTAGAGCCATAAACATTATTTTCTTTTTTACGATACTCATAAGCCACAGCCTGTAAAATAAAACAAAATAAAATACAAAGCCAAGCCCAATAAGCTCCGCCAAAACTTGTACTATAAAAAAGCGGAAAAGCAGCAAAAGCAGCACCGCCAAAAAGCACAAGAGTAGTAAAACCAAGCTCCCATTTACGACCTAGTGAGTTTACAAGCATTGTTTTTTCAAGTTCGTCAGAACTTAATTCATCAATTAAAGTTTGACCCCCTTGAACAAAAAACATAAAAACCAAAAGTCCGCCTAATAAACTTAAAATCACCCACCAATAAATTTGTAACCCCTCAAGTTCTAAACCGAAAAACATTATTTTTCTCCTTTACCCATAAGAGTACTATGTCCAGCATACGCATCAAAACCTTTTTTGATTTGAGTAAGCATGATCTTAATCTCTGCAATCAAAAGTGCAGTAAATAAAACCGCAAAAATCCAGAATGAAATTTGAACATTGACTTTGCCAAGTTCGGTTGCTGCTATATGAACAGGCATTAAATCTTGTATAGCCCAAGGTTGCCTACCTACTTCAGCCACTATCCATCCTGCCTCTGCTGCGATATATCCTAAAGGAATACACAATAAACAAAGCCAAAGAATTTTTCTAAATTTCTCAATATCATTTGCCATAGTAAGATAAAGCGTTGCGATAAAAAGTAAGAAAAATAAGCTTCCAAGAGCTACCATGATATGAAAACTATAAAAAGTTAAAGCCACAGGTGGGATAGCATCTGTTGGTTTTTCTAAATAACCATAACCAAAATCTTTAAAATTTGCCTCTAAAATACTTTTGTGAGTTGCCATGGCTGCTGTATCGTTATTATCTTTAGCTAATTTATAATCTTTTAAAGCCTGTATAGCGATTTTTCCTTTATCGATGCGTTCTTGCATAGGCTCTATGCCTCTATCTTCGTTTCCGTGTATTAAATCCTCAATGCCTGGCACAAAAGAATTAGGATCACGATTTCCTAATATAGATAAAGCATAAGGTATAGTAATATCAAATAAAAACACACTTTCGTTATTATCTATAGTTTTTTTAGGATTTAAAATTCCAAAAGGAACAAGTCCTGCACGGTGCTCACCTTGATAAACCCCTTCCATAGCCGCAAGTTTCATAGGTTGCGTTTGGGTAACACGATAAGCACTCTCATCTCCGCTAAAAAATAAGAAAACCGAACAAACAAGCCCAAAACTAGCACCCACAACTAAACTTTTCTTAGCTTCGATAATATGACGCCCTTTTAATATAAACCAAGCCGAAATTCCCATCACAAATAAAGCAGAAATCACATAACCACTGCCTATGGTATGTAAAAATTTAGAGATCGCTACAGGAGAAAGTGCAACTTCAAAAAAGCTTTGCATTTCATTTCTTGCTGTATCGGGATTAAATTGCATTCCCACAGGGTATTGCATCCAGCCATTTGCAACCAAAATCCAAAATGCTGATAAATTACTGCCTATAGCCACACACCAAGTTGAAATAAGATGGAATTTCTTAGAAACTTTATCCCAGCCAAAAAACATAACAGCAAAAAAAGTAGCCTCTAAGAAAAAGGCCATTATACCTTCAACTGCCAAAGGAGCACCAAAAATATCACCCACAAACCAGCTATAATTTGCCCAGTTGGTTCCAAATTCAAACTCCATAATAATGCCCGTAGCTACGCCGATAGCAAAATTGATAGCAAATAAAGAAAGCCAGAATTTAGTGATTTTTTTCCATCTTTCATTGCCTGTTTTTACATAAATGGTTTCCATAATAGCAATGATAAAAGATAAGCCCAAAGTCAAAGGCACAAATAAAAAATGATAAAGCGCGGTTAATGCAAACTGCGCTCTTGACCAATCCACACTGCTAAGTTCGTTCATTATTTCTCCTTAATAAGATTTTCTATGACAAAATTACTTTTTTCATTATCATTTTTAAAAATAGAATTGAAATTTACGTCAAAAACAAAAAGTTTAAGCACAATAAGCATTATAAAAAGTTTTATAAAAATAATTTTCCATAAAGTTTTTCCAAGGGTAAGGTTTTTAAACCCTTCTTTATAAAAGTTAAAAATTCGCACAAAAAAGAAATAAAAACATTTTAGATACATTAAATTAAACCTTATAAAAATAATGAAAAATTTAAATTGGAAAAAAGCTTGAAATTATAATGAAATTTATGTTATTAAATCCTTAAAACTTGCTTTTATAATTGTTAAAACTTTAGCCGGTTTTGACTATAAATTCTAAAATTTGGTATTTAACTAACAAAAATATTCTAGAAAATGACAAAACAAAAAAGATTTTACTCTCATTATAGTTATATTTTTATATTATATTTATATTTTTATATACTCTATATGTTACCAAATTGCACAAAATGATACATAAGAAGCCTTATGATTTTTCTTAAATTTTAATTTCATTATATATATTTTAAGAATTTGTTAGAATGAAGAGAAACTTTAAATAAAATAAAACAAAGGAGAAGACACATTATGTGGCAACAAATTTATGATCCGTTTAATAGCATTTGGCTCAGTGCCTTATTTGCTTTTTTACCTATTCTTTGCTTTTTAGCTTGTTTGGTATTTTTCAAGTTAAAAGGTTATCAAGCGGGTTTTTTAACCGTGGTTTTGGCAAGCGTTATAGCTTTATTTGTTTATGATATGCCTTGGAATTTAGTAGGTGCTAGTTTTGTACAAGGCTTTACAAATGGTATGTGGCCTATAGCTTGGATTATTATCGCGGCTATTTTTCTTTACAAACTCTCTATCAAATCAGGTTCTTTTGAAATCATTAAAAAAAGCGTGATGAGCATCACTCCTGATCACAGAATTCAAGTGATTTTGATAGGTTTTTGTTTTGGTTCTTTCTTAGAAGGTGCTATAGGTTTTGGTGGTCCAGTAGCTATCACAGCAGCTCTTTTGGTGGGACTTGGTTTGCGTCCTTTACAAGCAGCAGGACTTTGTCTTATAGCCAATACCGCACCTGTTGCTTTTGGTGCTGTGGGGATTCCTATTATCGCTATGGCAAATTTAGTAGGAGTTGAAGCTCATTCTGTTTCTGCTATGGTGGGTAGAATGCTTGTTCCACTTAGTCTTACTATACCTTTTTTTATAGTATTTTTAATGGATGGTTTAAAAGGGGTAAAAGAAACTTTCCCTGCTATTTTAGTTGCCGCATTAAGCTTTACAGCAACGCAATTTTGGAGCTCAAATCACTTAGGCGCTGAACTTCCTGATATTATTTCAGCTATTGTGTCTTTAGCAGTTACAACTATCTTTTTAAAATTTTGGAAACCAAAAAATATTTTTAGACTAGATGGAGAAACTCATTTTAGCGAAGATAATACCCTAAATTTTGGTGATGTGTTAAAAGCTTGGACACCTTTTATTTTACTTATAGTTTGTATTATCATTTGGACTCAGCCTTGGTTTAAAGCTATCTTTGATAAAGATGGTTTTTTAAGCTATACAAGCATTAGCTTGCAATTTAGCAATCTTACAAGCGGTATTTTAAGTCCTTCTATCACAGGTATAGGCGAAGCTAAACCTCTTTCTTTAGGACTTGGAATCGATCTTATCAATGGTAAAAGTGTAGCTCAAGCAGGAACTGCGATTTTACTTGCAACTTTTTTAACCATAGCTATTTTAAGAATAAAAGCTGAAGATGCTGCTGAATGTTTTTGGGCAACCCTAAAAGAAATGGCTATCCCTTGTCTTACTATAGGTTTGGTTGTAGCCTTTGCTTTTATCTCTAAAAATAGTGGTATGAGTACTACTTTAGGACTTGCTTTTGCTCATACAGGAGATGCTTTTGCATTCTTTTCGCCTATTATAGGTTGGATTGGAGTTTTCCTAACAGGATCAGATACAAGTGCTAACTTACTTTTTGGAACCTTGCAGCAAGTAAGTGCGCAAAAACTAGGCGTTAGTGAAGCTTTATTCTTAGCAGCAAACTCTGTAGGTGGAGTAGTAGGAAAAATGATCAGCCCTCAAAGTATAGCTATTGCTTGCGCAGCCGTTGGACTTGTAGGCAAAGAATCTGATCTTTTCAAATTCACACTCAAATATTCTATAGCTTTTATCATTTTAATAGGAATTTGGACTTGCATTATCGCATTCTTTTTACAAGGAATCATTCCAGAGGTAGTAGCCAAATAAAAACAAACTTGCAAGATTTATTCTTGCAAGTTTAAGCAAGTTTTAAATGAAAAAATTTTGAAAATATTTTTATCATTGATTTAATTTTGATTTTATTTTTCTAAAGTTAGAATAATTGTTTATATTAAATCTCTTAAAATGAAGGAGAAGAAATGAAAAAGGTGTATTTTTACGCCACATGCTTAGGAACTGCTGCCATGCAAGAAAGCGTTCTTAATGGTATTAAACTTTTACGCCGAGAAGGAGTGGAAGTTATTTTTAAAAAAAACCAAACCTGTTGTGCTCAACCCTCTTTTAATTCAGGATATTTTAATGAAAGTCGCGAAATAGCCTTATACAATGTAGATTTATTTGACAAAGATTATCCTATCGTTGTACCTAGTGGATCTTGTGCGGGTATGATGAGTCATGATTATAAAGAGCTTTTTAAGGATAGACCTGAATTTTCTAGAGTAAAAGATTTTAGCTCGCGTGTTATAGAACTTTCACAATATCTTGATGAAGTTTTAAATGTAAATTATGAAGATAAAGGAGAACCTATTAAAGTGACTTGGCATTCTAATTGCCATGCTTTAAGAGTTCAAAAAAGTATACAAGCAAGTAAAAATCTCATTAGAAAACTTAAAAATGTTGAACTTGTAGAATTACAATATGAAGAAGAATGTTGCGGTTTTGGGGGAACTTTTTCTGTAAAAGAACCTGAAATTTCAAATGCTATGGTAAGAAATAAGATTAAAGATATACAAAATACCGGAGTAAAATACCTCATCAGTGGAGATGGTGGCTGTCTTTTAAATATAGATGGAACTATGCGCAGAATGGGTTTAGATGTTAAAGGCATACACTTGTATGAATTTTTATTTAAGCGTTTGGAAGGAGAGAGATTATGAGTCAAAAAATTCCACACGAAGAAATTGTTCATATTAAATTAAACGACATTCAAATGCGTGAAAATTTGATGACTGCTATGCATACTTTGCAAAAAAATAGACTTGGGGTCATTGATGCAAGATTTAGGGATTGGCAAGGATTAAGAGCCAAAGCAAAACAAGCTAAAAACAATGCCTTAATGAGCCTAAAAGATAGGCTTTTAGAATTTGAAAAAAACGCTACAAAAAATGGCATACAAGTGCATTGGGCAAGTAGCGATAAGGATGCTTGTGAAATAGTCTATGAAATCATGCGTGAAAAAAATATCACCAAGCTTTTAAAAGGCAAGTCAATGGCGAGTGAGGAGATAGGATTAAATCATTATTTAGAAAAAAAAGGTTTAAAAGCCATAGAAACCGATCTTGGAGAGCTTATTTTACAACTCAATGAAGAACCGCCTTTGCATATAGTTGTCCCTGCTATTCATAGAAATCGCCACGAAATAGGTCAAATTTTTAAAGATAAACTTGGTGCAAAATTAGAAAATGACGAACCTGAAAGCTTAAATGCCATAGCAAGAGATCATTTAAGAAAAGACTTTGAAGGCTTAAAATTAGGACTTAGTGGTGTAAATTTTGCCATGTCAAGAGAGGGGGCTTTTTGGCTTATAGAAAATGAGGGAAATGGTAGAATGTGTACCACAGCACCCGATATTCACATCGCACTTTGTGGTGTAGAAAAAGTTATGGAAAGCTTTGAAGATGCAGCAACTATGGTTTCTTTACTTACTCCTTCAGCCACAGGACAATTTATACCTACTTATAACAACATTATCACAGGCCCACGAAAAAATGGGGATTTAGATGGCCCAAAAGAAGTGCATGTGATTTTATTTGATCACAATAGAACCAAAATGCTAGCTCATAAAGATTATTATGAGGCTTTGCGTTGTATTCGATGTGGGGCTTGTATGAATTTTTGCCCTGTTTATGATCAAATCGGCGGACACGCATACCAAACCACCTATCCAGGACCTATTGGTGAAGTAATCAGTCCAAATATTTTTGGTATAGATCACACAGGTGATATTTTAAATTTCTGTTCGCTTTGTGGACGCTGTTCAGAAGTTTGTCCGGTGCAAATTCCTTTAGCTGATCTGATTAGAAAACTAAGATGCGATAAGATAGGACAAGGAGAAAATCCACCTATGGGTGCAAAAAATATCCATCATAATGCAATGGAAGCCTTTGCATTTAAGCAATTCAAAAAAGCAGCAACAAAAGGTGAAAGATGGCGTTTTGCACTTTCAAAAGCGCATTATTTTAATTGGTTTGTGCAAAACTTATCAGGAGCTTTACCAGTGATTAAAAAATGGTATGCTTTTAAAGAATTACCTCAAATCAAAAAAGATCTATATAAAGAAATTCAGGCTATAGAAGGAGTAATTTATGAGTAAAATCAATGAAATTTCTAACAAAAGCAAAGAAAAAATTTTATCAGCACTCAATGAAGCTTATGAAGCAAAAGATTTTACTTATCAAGCCAGTATAGATCCTGTAGAGCATATTCAAACAAAAGAAGATGCCTTAGCTGAAATGAAGCAAAAAATGAGTGATAATAAATACATTGTTGAAAACGCTACTAAAGAAACTTTGGAAGAAAAAATCAATGAAATTATCACAAAATATAATTACAAAAAAATGATATATGGCACTGATTTAGGCTTAGATTTAAACAAAATTCAAGCCGAAGAAAAAATTTGCTTTGATAAGGAAATTGAAAATTTACGATATGAAGTTTTTCATAGCGATTTTTCTATAGTTCATGCAAGAGCTGGAGTAAGCTCTCATGGCGTTGCTTTGATACCTTCAAGCAAGGGACAACCTAGAATGCTAAGTCTTGCACCTAAGCTTTGTATAGTGTTATTAAAAAAAGAAGACATAGTAAAAAGCCTTAGCGAAGCTTTAAATTTGGTAAAAAAAGAAAATGAAATTTTACCTACAAATATTTTATTTATCGCAGGTCCTTCAAGAACAGCAGATATAGAATTAATCACTGTTTTTGGCGTTCATGGGCCTCAAATTGCTCATATTGTTATTTATTAAAAAGTTTTAGCTCTAGTGTTATTTACTAGAGCTAAAACCAGCTTAAGTTAAATAAATATTATACGAGATATATTAAAAATTTCATATTTTAAATATAGTTAAATGGGAATATTTATATCCTATTTAACTATATATCATTTTTAATATTGATTTAATATAAAATACGATAACATACCTCAATATCAAAACATACAAATAATTGAGATTTATTTGGAGAAAACTTTGGATAAATTAATTCCTGCTTGGGATGAAAAATACAGCATAAATGATGAGAAAATAGACGCGCAACACCAAAAACTTT
The DNA here is from genome assembly GCF_017846595.1 of Campylobacter sp. JH23. Taxonomy (NCBI): domain Bacteria; kingdom Pseudomonadati; phylum Campylobacterota; class Epsilonproteobacteria; order Campylobacterales; family Campylobacteraceae; genus Campylobacter; species Campylobacter sp. JH23. The sequence continues at coordinate 224,875 of NZ_JAEQBP010000002.1, forward strand.
TTGAATTAGCTGCTAAAATTGAAAATGCTGTTTATAAATTCGTTCAACGCGATGAGCTTAAAGAAATTCTTACCGAACTCTTTAATTATATGAAAGATCACTTCAGTAATGAAGAGGATTATATGCAAGAGATTTCTTATCCTTATTTAAATGAACATAAAATAATGCACAAAAACATTATCCACGATATGTCGCATCTTATCCAAAATATAAAGACTACCAATGATTTAAAAGAAAAACTTTATACTATAATGTCAGATTGGCTATTAGAACATATTTTACATCATGATGTTATGATAGGAAATTGGCTTTCAGAGCAATTATTAGCCAAACAAGAAGAAGAGCTAGAAAAACTTCAACAAGAGGATCTTCAACAAGAAAAACAATATGAAAACAATCCAAATCCAAGCCCTCCTCAAATCAAAAAAGAATACGATTTTATCTATTCTTGCCCTTGTAGAACAAATCACTTTCTTTCCTATATAGAGCATCTTGATATTATTTGTCATAAAAAACAACTAAGATGTAAAAAATGTCAAAAAAATCTATTTTATGTAAGAAGTGAAATCAAAACTGAAAAAAGGAATAATGATGTTTCCAAAGTGGGATGATAATTATAGCGTTCATAATGCCAAGATTGATGAGCAACACAAAAAACTTTTTGAATTAGCAGGTAAGGTTGAATTTATGTTTGATCGACCCGTGTATAAAGATGATATCAAAGCTCTATTGGCTGATTTTTTTAACTATATGAAAGATCATTTTAATGATGAAGAAAAATATATGAAGCTTATAGGATATCCTGGCTTAGAAGAGCATAAAAAGATACATAAAGAAATCATCCAATCCATGATAGACCTCATTAAAAACATAAAATCAACCAATGATTTAAAAGAAAAACTTTACACGGTTTCTAAAAAATGGCTCTTAGAACATATACTTTATGAAGATATGAAAGTAGAACAATACAGACGCTCTTCTTTATCCTCTGAAGATGATAGTGAAGTAAGTTTTGAAGAAGTAAAAGAAGAAAAAGATGATGAAACAGCTTTATATTTTTATACTTGCGAGTGTGTTGGACAAATTCACGATGTGCCTTTTGGAATTCATCAAAAAATACAATTAAAAGGTGCTAAATTTAAGTGTAAAAAATGCAAGATGGCCATACAATTTTATAAAAAACATTCCGAATCTTTTGAATAATAACTATTCTATAGTAGAATGAAATAAAAAATAATTGATTCTACTATGGACAAAAAAATAAAATATTATATCTCAAATAAAACAAAGTATTCTTATCCTATTTTAACCAAGGATGTTCAATGCTCTAATTGCAAAAATTTTTACTCGATAGAATTTGCTTCAAATTTGAAAAAAATAGAAAAAGAATGCCCATCTTGCAAAACAAAAATGGACATTAAGCTTAAAGATTAGTTTTTTGCCTTGCTTACAATATTGATGATATTTTGAGCAACTTCATCAGCAAGTTCTAAGTGCGAAGTAAAGCCTACGCAAGAGCAATTTATCTCACCTAAAACATATTTATCGTTGCCTTTTTCATCATTATCTAAAATAAAATCAGCTGTCCAAATAAGCGGTAAATCATAATTACCCAATTTTGCACGCACCTTAGGAAGTTCTCCTAAAAACATATCTACCAAATTTTGCCAATCCTCGGGTTTATCATAGCGGTATTGCGCCCCACTAAAAAGCGTTGCAGAAAAAGCATCGGCATCTTCAGCTGGTTTTTTATGCACTACATTTACAGGAGTGTTATAAAGCATTAAAAGTCTTATCTCTCCTTCTTTAATGCGTGGTAAAAAAGTCATATCTACAAGCATACCATTATCACCTATGATATATTGCTCACAAAAATCCATAAATTCACCCAGTTCTCTATGCTCTACATGATTGTCTTTTGCTTCGGTACATTTGATTTTAGTATCTAAAGGCAAAATATCTCCTTTTACTTCGCCCTCTACACTCACACGCCAAATTCCCTCTCCTGTAGAGCCACGATTTTGTTTTAAAACCCTTTCGCCTTTAGCCAAACTTTTTGGAAAATTTTCTTTAAAAGTCTTGATATCATAGTATGCATAAGTATCACTTGGCACAAGATCTGTATCTGCAAGTTTTGTTAAAGCGTCTTTGGCTCCATAACCTATCATCGCATCAGGATGAGGCATACCCACAAGACCTTCTTGGCAAAGTTTTCTTAGCATATCAAAATACTCATTTTCTTCTTTAAGATTGCCAGGATTAATACGCGAAACATAACCATCAAAATTTTCTTTTACATAGTTATAAATTTCATTCTTTTTGCCTACTTCAAAAAAAATCACCTCGGCATTCCAACCCTTAGCTTTTAAAGCATTTACCATAGGCATAGTATCTTTTCTATAGCCATCTTCACCCTTATCGCTACCGCCTCTAACCTCAAAAAAGACTATATTTTTTTTCATTGCACTGCTCCTTTTAAGTTAAAATATAAACAATTATTTCATAAAAATGTTATAAAAGTTAAACGAATAAGAGGCTTTTTCTCCTATAAGATATAAAAAATTTAGAATTATTTTAATTCTAAAAAATTCGCATTCAATCTAAGCACAGTATCACTTATCACTTTACCTAAAAAATTGGAACTTTGACTCTCTAAACGATTTAAAAATCTATCGATTCTACCCTCTTCTTTCCAAACAGGATTTAAAACTTTAGCAAGTTCTTGAAGTTCTTTTTTTGCATTTTCATAATTGCTTAATTCATCAATAAGTCCTAAATCTTTTGCATTTTGTGCTAAAAACACCCTTGCATTTGCCCAATCTTTTCTTTTATCTAATTCCAAATCGCGTTCTTTGGCTACAAATTCTGAAAAAAGATCATAACTTTCATCAATCAAATTTTGCAAAAATTCTCTCTCTTCTTCACTCCAAGCCCTTGTAAAAGTTCCTGCACTCTTAAATTCCCCTGCTTGTATGGTTTGTTCTTTAATCCCTATTTTCTTAGCCAACTCACTCAAATCAGCACCCTGCATAATCACACCTATAGATCCTATAAAACTAGCAGGATTTGCCAAAATTTTATTTGCTCCTACTCCAGCCAAGTAACTCCCACTCGCCATAGTCCCACTTGCATAAGCTATAACAGGTTTTTTAGTCTTTAAATCCTTAATAGCCAAAGCTAGCTCCATACTTGGAGCAAAAGCACCCCCAGGAGAATCTATCACAAAAAGCACGCCTTTAATATTATCATTATTTTTAGCACTGATAATTTTTTCCAAAAGTTCTGAGCTATCTAATATCTCGCCTTTTAAGTCAATGCGTTCTAAATTTGCATATGATGAGCTTGAATTTGAGCTTGGTACCAAAAGCCAAATCACGATCAACAATAAAACAAAAGTTTTAAAATAAGTATTGATAAATTTTATCACGCTACCCAAACCCTTAAAAAATGATTTTAAAATTTGCATTCTTTTCCTTTTATAAATAATTTTTGCACTTCTTTAGCATTTAAAATAAATTGCAATGGCGCTTGCTCCTTGTTGCATTCTCCTAATTCAAATACACTAAAATCAGCCATTTTTCCTTGCTTGATTTCACCTAAATTTAAATTTAAAGCTTTAGCTGGATAAAGCGTTGCCATTTGTAAAAGCTTAGGAGCTAATTTTAACAAATCAAAATCTGTATGCACAAGCAAACTAGCACGCATTTCATCTAAAATCGATAAAGAAATATTAGAACTTAAACCATCTGTACCCAAATGGATATTTAAGCCGCTTTTTAAAGCCTTTTTTAAATCAAATGTTTTTTGACTTAAAAGACGATTTGAAAAAGCACAATGGGTAATAGAATGTAAATTTTTATCAAGCAAATCCATTTCTTTTAAATACACACAATGGGTAAAAAGCGTCCTAACACCTTTAAATAATTGAATAAATTCACTAGCTTTATAAAGAGGCTTAGGATCTGGCGTAAAGTTTTTAAACCATTCTTTAAACCCTCCTTTTGCCTCTTTAAGCCAAGCATTTTCAGCCTTACTTTCTAAAAAATGCGTACTGATTAATAACTTTTGCTTTTTAGCAAGATTGATTGCAAATTTTGCAAGCTCTGGATGAGTTGAATAAGCAGAATGCACAGAAATAGCAGGTATAAAAAACTCATCTTTAAATTTTAAAGATTTTTCAAATCTTGTTAAAAACTCTTGTTTTTTATCTTGAATTTGGGCTTCATTTATGCCTAAAATTTCATTAAAAAATACAACACGCATTCCATTTTGACTTGCTCTAACACAAGGATTTAAATCGCTGCCAAAGCTTGAAATTTCACCTATAGTACCTATACCGCTTTTTTGCATTTTTTGAATGTTTTTTAATATAAGCTCTTCTTTAGCTTGCTCATTTAACATAGAACGAGAGTTAATCACGCTTTTAAGCCAAATTAAAAATTCTCCAAAATGCAAAGTGGTCGAATTTGCGCTAAATTCTAAATGGGTGTGCGGATTGATAAAAGCAGGCAAAATGACGCAATTAGGGCTTGTTTTTATAAGCTTAGCCTCTGGGTATCGTTTTTTTAATTCTTCTAATTCGCCTAATTCTAAAATTTCATTCTCAAAAACAAAGGCTTTGTTTTCTAAAATACTAAATTGCTCGTCACATAAAAAGATATATTTTGCACTGATTATATACATTCTTTTTTCCTTGAATAAAATCACATTGTAGCGAAAATTTATTTTAAAATGTTATAATAAAAGGTTAAAAATAAAAATTTTAAGGCAAAATTATGAAAATAATGGTCATCCAAGGCCCAAATATCAATATGCTAGGCGTAAGGGAAGTTAGAATTTATGGTGCAATGAAAATGGAAGACATTCATACACAAATGAAGATGGCAGCTTCTCAAAACAATGTTGAATTAGATTTTTTTCAAAGCAATTTTGAAGGCGAAATTGTAGATAAAATTCAAGAATGTCTTGGTACAGTAGATGGTATAATCATCAATGCTGCAGGCTATACTCATACTTCAGTAGCCATTCGTGATGCGATTTCTGCAGTGGCTTTACCTACGATAGAAGTACACATCAGTAATGTTTATCGCAGAGAAGAATTTCGTCAAAAAAGCCTTATAGCTCCTGTATGTTCTGGATCTATAGTAGGATTTGGTCCTTTTGGTTATCATTTAGCTTTAATGGGCATTATTCAAATTTGCGAGCAAGTAAAAAATTTGCATGCTGCGCAAGCACAGCAAATGCAAGCTGGGGCTCAAAATTAAAAATGCTAAAAATAAAAGGAGCAAGACGACTTGAAACAAGCCGTTTTTTTCCTTATTTTAGCCAAAACAAAAAAGAATTTAAATACCTTGCTCTAGTAGGTCTAGGAAGCAATATAGAGCCGGAAAAAAAAAGGTTTAACAAGCTTTTTCGTGTAATGATGGAGGATAGAAGGTTTAAAATTTTAGCCACATCTCCATTTTTGATCAATGAAGCTTTTGGTTTTAAAGCTCAAAAAGATTTTACGAATGCAGCAATGCTTATACAAACAAACCTACACGCAAGAGCTTTTTTGAAAGTTTTACTTTTTTATGAGCTTAAATTTAAAAGAAAAAGAACTTTCAAAAACGCTCCTAGAACACTTGATTTAGATCTTTTATATTTTTCACAAAAAGTCAAGCGTGATGAGGGGTGTATGGTGCCTCATATAGGGGCTAATCAAAGAATAAGTGTAATTTTGCCCTTGGGCTTAACAAAAGGATTGTAAATGGGACAACTTATCCATACCTTTACTGTAGAAGATACAGAGCAAATTATCCCGAAAGTAAAAGAGGATTATGGCGACAAAGCTTTAATTATTACCAATAAACAAATTCGTCCCAAAACACTTAACCGCGCTGCTCTTTATGAAGTAATGGTTGCTATAGAAGAGAGTGATTATGAAGAGCATTTGAAAAAAATGGGAAAATCCTTGCCTCCTAAAAAAACTATCGCTAAAACTTTAGAAAAACAAAATCTTGAAGAAAAAGTCAATGCTTCAATACCACAAAATAACGAAGATGAAGATGTGATTCTTGATTTTTCAAATACTAGGGCAAATTTAGCAAAAACCAAAACTAGCGACACTAATTACCAAGACTTTCCACAAAGTAAAATCAATCCTAATCCCACCATGGGTTTTAACGATTTTAAAGAACGCTTAAGTGAAGTAAGCAATGAAATTTCAAAAGTAACCAATACCCCTTTGGTAGATAATTATGCACCCAATCCAAACTATAATAAAAAAATAGAGAATTTTGAAAAACAAATCAATAAGCTTAATGATAAAATCGATTTACTCGCAGACATGATGTGGGATGAAAAAGCAGAAGCTCGCAACAATCTTATCATTCCTCCTGAATTTGCAACCATTTATAAAAAAGCCAAAGAAAGCGGTATGCTTGAAAAGCATTTAGAAGCTATCATGAAAGCCACTATAGAAAATATGCCTGCGGCCATGAAAACAAACAAAGACGCTGTGCAACGATATTTTTATTCTCTTTTGAGAAATATTTTACCTTGCAGGGTAGAAAGTGAAATCAAAAAACAAAAAATTATGATGCTTGTAGGCCCGACAGGGGTTGGAAAAACCACAACTTTAGCAAAGCTAGCTTTTCGTTATGCTTATGGAGATAAGCGCTATAAAACAGGTATAATCACTTTAGATACTTATAGAATCGGTGCTGTAGAACAACTTTTCCAATATGCAAAAATGATGAAACTTCCCATCATCGATAGTATAGAACCAAAAGATTTGGACGAAGCGATTAAAAGTCTTAATAACTGCGAAGTAATTTTAGTCGATACTATAGGAAATTCGCAATACGATCAAAACAAACTTGCCAAAACAAAAGAATTTCTTATGCATTCAAATGCTGAAATTGATGTTAGTCTAGTCGTTTCTGCTAATACCAAGCATGAAGACCTGATGGAAATTTACAAAAATTTTTCATTTTTAAATATCGACACCCTTATCATCACCAAATTTGATGAAACTAAGGTTTTTGGAAATATTTTCTCTTTAATTTATGAAACTAATATCCCACTAAGCTTTTTCTCTACAGGACAAGAAGTGCCTGATGATATAGAAGTAGCCAATAGCGATTTTTTAGTTCGCTGTATCTTAGAAGGTTTTAACAAAGGAAAAGATAATGAATAATCAAGCCAATAAACTCCGTAGCCTTATGAATCAAAATGGAGGAAAAAAATCACAAAACACTCATTTTATAGCGATTACAAGTGGAAAAGGTGGAGTAGGTAAAAGCACCATTAGCGCAAATTTGGCAAATGTACTTGCTAATAATGGATATAAAGTAGGACTTTTTGATGCAGATATTGGCTTAGCAAATCTTGATGTTATTTTAAATGTTCGCATTCAAAAAAATCTTTTACATGTTTTGCGCGGAGAATGCTCTTTAGAAGATATTTTGATCGAAGTAAAGCCAAATTTATGGCTCATCCCTGGTGAAAGCGGTGATGAAATTTTAAAATACAACGATAAAAACATTTATGAAAGATTTTTAAATCAAGCAAGTATTTTAGATGAGCTTGATTTTCTTATCATCGACACAGGTGCAGGAATAGGAGGAAATATACTGAATTTCTTAGAAATGTCAGATGAAGTTGTAGTAGTAACCGTTCCTGATCCTGCTGCGATTACCGATGCATATGCAACCATTAAAACCACCTCTAAGACAAAAGAAAATTTACTGATGCTATTTAATGTTGTCAAAAATGAAAATGAGGCTTTAAAAGTTTTTGAAAATATTAAAAAAGTTGCTGATGCAAATATAAAAAATCGTTTAAATTTAGAATTTTTAGGACACTTGAGCGCTTCAAAAGATGTAAGTGGTAGCATTAAAAAACGCACCTTGTTTACAGATGAAAATTCTGCTTCAAGTGACGAGCTTAAAGCCCTAGCTTCCAAGCTTTTATATAGGTTGGAACGGAAAGTGCTTGATAATGTCACAAGTCGAAGTTTTTCAAATTTCTTTAGGAAAATCATCGAACGATTCTAAGCAATAAAGAGAAGATATTATGAGACCTGAAAATTATGTAGCATTTTTTACCGTTTGCGGATTTTTTATAGGATTGGCTTTTAGTATTATTAGTATAGAAGAAGCTTTTGATATTTTAATTTCTACTTGTTTTATTACTTTTATGTTTTATGTTTTTATACACATTGCTATTATGAATTTTATCGATATTAAAAAAATCAGTGGGCGAATTTTCAATAAACATGATTATGAAAAGACTAGCAATAATATTATAAATGACTTAGTCATTCGTGAAAAGAAAATGGATATAATCTTAGAAAAGCTTAACGAAGAAAGAGAAGAGCTTAAGAAAAACGAATCAAAAGAAAGACGCAAAAATGCAAAAAGAGCCGCCTAAAGCCTATGCTCAAATGATAAAAGATGAACAAGATCAGCTAGTTTTATCCTATATGCCTGCACTTCGTGCAATGGCTTTTAGACTAAAAGAACGCTTGCCTTCTAGTATTGATGTAAATGATCTAATTAGCATTGGCGTTGAAGAAATGATCAAGCTTTCACGCCGCTACGATAAAGAGCAAAATGATAGTTTTTGGGGATTTGCTAGAAAGCGTGTTAATGGCGCTATGCTTGATTTTTTACGCTCTTTAGATGTAATGAGTCGCAATAACCGTAAAATCATTAAAGATATTGATATTTTAATCGACGAATATTTTAGAGAACATGAAGAAGAGCCTGATGATGAATATCTAGCTAAAAAGCTTGATTTGGATGTAGAAAAGATTAAAGAAGTGCGCACCGCACATGCTATTAGCTATACTTTACCCATTGATGATCAATTAGAGCTTTATAATGAAGATGATACTTTAGAAAAATTAGAAAAAGAACAACTTTTAGAAAAAATTCACGAAGTATTAGAAGATCTTAAAGAACGCGATCAACTCATCATACAGCTTTATTATTATGAAGAACTCAGTCTTAAGGAGATTAGTGAAATTTTAGAGATTAGCGAGAGTAGAATTTCACAAATTCATAAAAAACTTTTAAAAAAACTTAGAGAAAGGCTAGTGTAATGGCAGAAATACTCTCCCAAGAAGAAATTGACGCTCTACTTGAAGTTGTCGATGATAATACCAATACGCCTACAGCCTCTGAAAAAGATGGAAAAGATGAAAGAAATATAGTTGTATATGACTTTAAGCGTCCAAATAGGGTATCTAAAGAGCAACTTAGGACAATTAAAGGTATACACGATAAACTAGCAAGAAATTTAGCTTCTCAAATTTCGTCCATGATGAGAAGTATTGTTGAAACCAAACTTCACTCGGTGGATCAAATGACTTATGGTGAGTTTTTGATGTCGCTACCAAGCCCTACAAGCTTTAACGTTTTCTCTATCAAGCCTCTTGATGGAAACTGCGTTTTAGAGATTAACCCAAGCATTGCTTTTCCTATGATAGATAGACTTTTAGGAGGTCAAGGCGATAGCTATGAGGCTTCGCGAGAGCTTACTGATATAGAGCTTAATTTGCTTGATTCTATTTTGCGTATCATCATGCAAAGACTTAAAGAAAGCTGGGCTACAGTAACTGAAATTTATCCTAGTATAGAAGCTAAAGAATCAAGCCCCAATGTTGTACAAATCGTATCGCAAAACGAAATCGTTATCATGGTGGTGATGGAAATCATCATAGGAAATTCAAGCGGTATGGTAAATATCTGCTATCCTGTTGTCCATTTAGAAAGTATCTTGAGTCGTTTAGCAAACCGTGATATTATGATGGGTGAAACCTCAGCCAAAAAATCACGCAACAAAGAACTTAAAACTTTAATCGGTCGTGCTGAAGTGGTATATGAGGCAATTTTAGGAAAAACCTTAATTAATGTTCATGAATTTTTAGAACTTAAACAAGGCGATATTTTAAGGCTTGATAGAGAAGCAGACGATAAAGCTATAGTAAGTATCGATAAAAAAGATGTTTTCTTAGCACAAATTGGATTGCATCGTTTTAGAAAATCTATTAAAATTTTAGAACTTATACGCACAGATAAAGATGAAATCAAAGAAATTTTGGAAAAATACGAAGAAGAGCGTAAAGCTAAAGCCAGTGTTTATGATGAGCCTGAAGAGGAGGAAGAAGAAATATGATCAATGAATTTTTAAAATTATTTACAAACGAATGCACAAGCACCATAGAAGGACTTACAGGAAAAAGTGCAGAATTTAGCGAATATAAAGAATTTGATGTTTCATCACAAGATACACTCAAACCGCCTCTTGTTTATGCGGTTTTTAACATCAAAGAAGGTGGCAAAATAGGTATATTAGCAGGTGCTGTACTTATGAGTGCTATTGGTGAATGGATGATGGGCGAAGAAGAAATTTCTAAAAACGATCAACTAGGCCCTGATGAAATGGACGCTGCTAAAGAAGCAATTCAAAACATCATTTCGGCTTTTTCTACCACTTTAGGCGCACAAAAAGACATACCAAAAATGGATTTTGAAATCAGCTCTTGCGAATTTGTAGCAGAAAATGTTGATTTTAAAGATTTTACAAAACTTTATTTCTTTGATGTCAAAATAGAAGACTTAGAAGAGCAAATTTCTTTAATTGTAGATCAAACTCTTCATAATATTTTAAGCGGCAAAGCTGCAGATGATGGCCATGCACACTCTAGCTCAAATTCAGAAAATAAAGGTTTTGAGATAAGTGAAGAACTTAAAAATATCAATCTCATCATGGATGTGCGTTTGCCTGTTCGTGTGCGTATAGGCAATAAAAAAATGCTTTTAAAAGATGTTTTAACTATGGATATAGGCTCAGTTGTGGAGCTTAATCAACTTGCAAACGATCCGCTTGAAATTTTAATTGGGGATAAAAGAATTGCTTATGGCGAGGTAGTAATTGTCGATGGTAACTTCGGCGTTCAAATTACAGAAATTGGTTCTAAAAAAGAAAGATTAGAACAACTAAGATAAAAAGTTTTAGCCTACAAATTAAGAATAATAAATATAAACGAATTAAAACTAAAACAAACTAAAAGGGCTGAAATCAAAATGTAAAGATTTTGGAGTGTTTAACTTAAAAGGTTTTAGCTCTTTTTTAGGAGCAACAATTAAAGCATAACCGCCTTTATTATATCTATCCCAAATACTAAAAAATTGATTTTTGGAACTTATATATTCTCCATGACTTGGATCAAGCACTTGTAAATAATTACCTTTATGATTAATAATTACCGCAAAATGTGGAAAGCGTGGATCATCTTCAATTTTTACAAGCATTGGAATATTTACAAGTTTATCCAAGTTTTCTCTATTGATTTGATATGAATTGCTTTGAAAGCCCAGTTTTTTAACTGCATCGTTTAAATCTGTAAAGCTTACCATATCCGTATAAAGTTCTTGTCCGCTCATAATCTTTAAAAGTTCAAGTTCATCAAACTTTTTTTGATCATCAAGTATATTAAGTAAAGTTGCTAAAGATGAAGCCCCACAAGATTGCTCATAAGTTTGTCTTATTACTCTTTCGTTTTTAATTTCTTGATAAGACTTAACTACCCATTCGGCTTTTGTACTCAAAGCAAGAATGGGTAAAAATAATAAAATTTTTAGAATTTTTTCCATAAGCTTATTCCAAATATGCTATCAGGAGAAGCAGAGCTTCCTCCAAAACTAGCATTAACAGAAACTGCGGTATCTGAATTAATGCTATAAGTAGAACCTAAACTTAAAGTTGGAATAGAACGCACTTCAGAATTTTGATAGCCATTGATTTTTTGTTTCATTTGAAATCTTTGCTCTGCTCCTAAATCTAAAGTAATTTTAGGACTTAGAATAATAGATAAATCCCCGCCCACATAAATACTATTTCCATACTCTATTTTAAGGGTTTTAAATTTTCTTGATTGATTATAACCAAATCCTGTATAAATACTATAAACTACAGGATCGCTATATCCCCTTAAACTAGCTTGTAAGCTTTGTGATTTTAGATAAAAGTTTTTGGTTTGATTGATTGCTTTTTCTCTTTGAACAACTGCAGTTTGAAAGGTAATTTGTGGAATTAAATCTGCAATGCTATCGCCTGTATAAATAAAACCTAGCCATAAACTATCAAAACCTATTCTGTTTTTACTAGAATACTCATTTGTAAAAAAGTTTGTATATTCCTGCCTTGCATAACTTCCGCCCCCTGAAATAAGTATGTCAAACTTAGGTGTTAGGGTATAAATGAAAGTTTGAGTTAAAAACACCTGCTTTGTATCATTCCAAATTGTAGGATCTCCGCCTATTGTTATATTAGGATAAAGAGAATACGAGTTTGCATTTCCTGTGCTAAGTAAAGAAAAGCTTGTAATGCTTCTTAAGCCTATTTGCTTTTTAAATAAACTGTCTATATTTAGCTCATCGCTAGCAAAAACACAATTAACTAAAACCATAAATGCTAAGAAAATTTTTTTCATTGTCAATCCTTACATTTTAAATAATCAGCTCAAGTTAATTTTAAAATTTAATCCTTGATATTGAAAAGTTTATTATTCTAAATAAAGTATTTTAAAATCTTTAAATATTTTTACTTGCTTAATATAATTTAAGATAAAAATGAAAATTTGCTACAAAAGGAAACAAGCTAAGAATAAAATTTTAAGTATTTAAAGAAAATTCACTTAACTTTCAAAGCAAGATTAAACTTTTGCTAGAATAAGTCGATAGTAGTTTTAAAGAACTTACAAAAAGAATTTACGAAAGGATTTCAAATGAAAAAGATTTTTGCTTTTTTAGCTTTAACTTCTTTACTGACTAGTTCTGCTTTTGCTGAAGATTTTTTAGCTAAACTCACAAAAGGTGCTTTAAGTGATACAATCCCGGGTGTCAAAGAACTCAGCCTTGAAGAGATGAAACAAGTAAAGGGTGGGTATGCCGTAACTACCATAAGAATTTCCCAAAACGAATTAGCTGCTTTAGCAGTTCCAGATTTTGAAAATGAATTAGGTTGGGAAATAAAAAATGGTCAAATTGATCTTGAACAAACTATGAAAAATGATAGAGGGTTGTGTCAAATGGGCTCTACGCAATGTTATTCTAATAGTGCGACCAAAAAACATTTATGGCAAAGTCAAAAAAGACTACAAGAATTTACCAATGCTTTAGACGGCTCAAATCCTCTTTATACGGCTTTAGGATTTAGCGTAAAAAGAAATGTGGGCTTTAATAGGGCTGGAAAATTTGTCTATTTTTCTTATGGAGTTGTTGCTGTCAATCGTTTTGATGGGAGCATACGCAATGTAACAAATAGTGCTACGCTAAACAATAATGTAATTATTAATGAATTAAAAAGAAATTATAAAGATCGCTTAGAAAGTGCTTTGGGAGGATTAAGATGACAATTAATTCTTTAAACTTTTCAACCAACACGATGCAATATGATAAAGAAATAATCAATTTTAAACAAAAAGCAAATGAAAAACACCAAGCCAAATTTATGGATCTATCAGGCTTACCAAACTTAGGATACGCCAAAAATGGCGAAACAACCATTTTAGGGAAATTATGGGGTTATGATAAAAACATAAGTAAAAAAGAAGTCGAGGATTTAAAAAAATTTATCGAAGTCGATCATAAAATTGGTGGATTTGATTTTGGAGGGAAAGGGCTTTTTATGTTATATGAGAGTGAATTTAATTCCCTATTTAATTCAACAATGAGCATTAATGAATTTAAAGAAAAATATCTCGAAACTAAAAAGAGATATGAAATTAGACACGGCTATCAAACTCATAACATTGTATCGATAAATATAAGAGCTTAAAGATTTTATAGTCAATAAATTGATTACTAAGGAAGTAATTATGAAAACACTATCAAATATTATCATTTTAAGTGCTTTATTAATAAATTTCAGCTTTGCAAATGATCTTCTTGCCAAATTAAGTAATGGTGCGGTGAGTGATAATTCTCAAGGTGTTAAAGCTCTTAGTTTAGATGAGATGAAGCAAGTTAAGGGTGGGTATGCCGCACAAAATAGAATGGCTCCGTTTTTAGTCGGTGGAGGTTATTGGCTTGCAAGACAAGGAGCTATGTGGGGCGTAAGATATGCAGCTTGGGGCGTTTTTAGTGAAAGACATCCTCTTAATTCGGGTGTTGGCTCAAAGGGTTGGCGGTATTGATGCTTGAAAATCTAATAGCACAAATCATAGAGGGTATAGTAGGTTGCAAAGCTCGTAAAATGGGGTTTTTTTGCATAATAGCTGTGATGGCGTTAGCCTTTGTTTTGTGGTTAGTTTTCTCTCATCTTTATGGGTATTTGTGATAAAGTTTGGCACAAAATTTGCTTGTATTTTACAAATTATAAAAAAGGAGAAAAAATGAAAAAGTTATTTTTCATCATAGCCAACTTATTTATAAGCTACAGATATAAAAATCAATTTGATAGCCATTTAGGCGGATTATCAAGGTAAAAACCATAAAGCCGATTTAAATTAAGATAAATCGGCAAGGAGTGAGCGTATGATAAACACAGCTTATATAAATAACCATCATAAAGGTGGTTATTCTACTCAAAAATTAAAAGATATATCTCAAGCAACAACGCAAAGCTTGGGAATTTCAAAAAATTATAAAATTGATGCGACACAAATGCAAACACTAGTTAAAAATCTTTCTCAAAATAAACATTTCGACACTATCGATTTTACCAAAACGCTAGAAAACGCCTATAAAGTGTTTTCTAATTTAATGCAATTTTCTAAAAATGAACTTCCGCTAGGTTTTGAAATGGATAAAAATAGTTTTGAAATTTTAAAAATTTATGACAAGGCACAAGATTTAGAAAATAATTTTTTAAATGAAAATAATTCTTATAAAGGAAGCAAAGTGGTCATAAATTTGAAAGATTTAAACTCAAAGGATAAATCTTTTATGAATTTTGCAAATGTAGTTTTTAATCAATTTGGTGGCGGTTATCTTATTGAAGGACAAAGCAATATAAGCGGTAAGTTAATGGGATTTGATAAAAATATGGATAAAAATCAAATCCAAGATTTAAATGACTTTATAAAAAATAATTCTTTTATAGCTAACGGCTCAATGGAAAAACTTATGGAAGCACTCGATTTGTTTAGTAGCAATTTAAGCATAGAAGAATTTAAACAAAAATGGCTAAATTTAACAATAAATTTAGAGCCAAGCAATAAAACCATAGAGCAAATTGTAAGAGAAGATCTTAAGGCTAAAGAGGAGCAAAAACCTCGCACTCCCATACAAAGCGAAAGTCAAAACAAAGAAACTTACAAAGATGATAATACAAGAAATGAGCTTGTAAAAAAACTATTAGAAGGTAAATTTAGCACAAGCGATGAGTTAGAACTTCTTTTTGGTATGAAATTTAGTGATGATAACACAGGAGAATTTAATAAAATTCTTTCTTTAAATTCTACACCAAAAAGTATAGATATTAAAGCTTAAAACATTAAAAACTTTGATTTAAATACAATCAAGTAAAAAGATTTTTATAGATTTGTGCTTCTTTAGCCTTTAAAACTCTTTGTTTATCCAAGTAGAAAAGCTCTTCGGCATTGTCTTTGAGTTTTTGCAAGGAATTTATATCCTTAAATTTTCTAACTCTAAATCCTATTATTTTTCCATTTGTTATATTAGGATAAAGAGAATACGAGTTTGCATTTCCTGTGCTAAGTAAAGAAAAGCTTGTAATGCTTCTTAAGCCTATTTGCTTTTTAAATAAACTGTCTATATTTAGCTCATCGCTAGCAAAAACACAATTAACTAAAACCATAAATGCTAAGAAAATTTTTTTCATTGTCAATCCTTACATTTTAAATAATCAGCTCAAGTTAATTTTAAAATTTAATCCTTGATATTGAAAAGTTTATTATTCTAAATAAAGTATTTTAAAATCTTTAAATATTTTTACTTGCTTAATATAATTTAAGATAAAAATGAAAATTTGCTACAAAAGGAAACAAGCTAAGAATAAAATTTTAAGTATTTAAAGAAAATTCACTTAACTTTCAAAGCAAGATTAAACTTTTGCTAGAATAAGTCGATAGTAGTTTTAAAGAACTTACAAAAAGAATTTACGAAAGGATTTCAAATGAAAAAGATTTTTGCTTTTTTAGCTTTAACTTCTTTACTGACTAGTTCTGCTTTTGCTGAAGATTTTTTAGCTAAACTCACAAAAGGTGCTTTAAGTGATACAATCCCGGGTGTCAAAGAACTCAGCCTTGAAGAGATGAAACAAGTAAAGGGTGGGTATATAACCTATTTAAAACGACTTAGTGATAATGAAGTTATAGCCTTTGCCAAACCTGATTGGAATTTGGAATTAACTTTATTTCAAGATAGTAACGGAGATCAATATTATTGGAATAGAGAAGGACTTGTTCGATTTGGTGGAATGTGCGGTATAGATACCACAAATTGCTTAGTTAATGGAAAACATACATACACAAATCAACAAAGACTTTGGGAAACTATGAGTATAGTGGGCGATGACCCTTATCGTAACTTTCTTGGATATACTGTGAAAAGAAATATTGGTATTTCTAATTTAGGGAAAAGATTTGTGTATTTTTCTTATGGAGTGGCTGTAATCAACGAACAATCAGGTTCTTGGTATAGAGTAAAATCAAGTCCTGTTTTGAATAATTACAGAGTAGTTAAGGAAATCAGTTCAAACTATAAAGACTTTTTAGAAAGATATCTTGGTGGGTATTCTATCAAGTAAAGAGGAAAAACTAATGATAAATAGTCTAAACTCAAATTTAAACTATGATTATAACACTTCAAATTTTAAACAAGATAAAAATATTGATTTTAAAATCAACAAACACGGAGTAGCCGTTATAACAGGAGAAGGTGCTTTGCCTTATCGTGGAAAAAAATTTGAGTATAATCCTAAAATATTCGGACTTGATGAAAGTATTAGCAAAAAAGATATGCAAGAATTTAACAACTTTATGAAGTCAAATGCTTTAAAAGACCCCAATAAAATAGAAAAATCCCCTTTAAAAGATTTTAATCCTGCTTATACAAAATGGGACCCAACTACTGAGAAAATGATGTTAGGTTTTTTTGTTTCTTATTCTAAGATGTTTCATTTGGGCTACGACATCATCAAAAAAGCCGATGAATTTTATAAAGAATTTGACGCACTTATAAGTAAAGATTTAAGCTTAAATGAGTTTAAAACTAAATACATAGATTTTAAGCAAAGACACGATGAATTTGTGAAAGAATACGAAATGGCTATGGGTGATAAAATGTTGCTTTCTAGTGATGATGAAATTATCACTCAACAAAGTGAAAAACCCTTCAAAGCCATTCAAGGCGAAAGTAAAAACAAAGAAACTTACAAAGATGATAGCACAAGAAACGAACTTGTAAAAAAACTATTAGAAGGTAAATTTAGCACTAGTAAAGAATTAGAACTTCTTTTTGGTATGAAATTTAGTGATGATGATGCAGGAGAATTTAATAAATTTCTTTCTTCAAATTCTGCACCAAAAAGTATAGATATTAAAGCTTAAGGATTTAAAAGTCTTTTAAATTCCTAATCTTAATAAAATAAACCTATTAAAACTTATATAATAAAGAACTTATTATAAATTTTTAGCTAGAATGGAATTTATTTTAACTAAAGGTTGAAAAATGAATGAAAAAATAAGCCAAGATTTAGAAAAATTTGCTAACATACCAAACCTAAAAAATGCCGTAACTTTTTTTGGTTCTGCAAGATTAAAAGAAGATAGTTTTTATTATCAAGAAGCCAAAAAATTAGCTAGTTTATGTGTAGAAAATGGCTTTTGTGTCGTTAGCGGCGGAGGTGGAGGCATTATGCGTGCAGCTAATGCAGGCGCTGCTAAATGTAAAAACGATGCAAATTTTATAAAATCGGTAGGTTTTAATATACTTTTGCCTTTTGAGCAAAAATTAAACGATTTTGTAGAATATAACATAACTTTTGAGAGCTTAGCCATACGCAAAATGGCTCTTATTGAAAAGAGTCTAGCTTTTGTGATTTTCCCAGGCGGCTTTGGAACACTTGATGAATTGTGTGAAGTACTTACACTAAAACAACTTGGATTTAAAAGCAATGTTCCTATTATCTTGCTTGGGAGTGAATTTTGGCAAGGCTTTGATGAGTTCGTCAGAAATTCTTTGCTAAAACTTGAAGTCATTTCCAAAGGAGACGAGTTAAAGTATGAAATCACTGACGATTTAGATTATATAATCAATACTTTAAAGGAACTCTAATGAAAATTCTAGTCGCTATGAGCGGTGGAGTTGATAGTACAGTCACTGCTTATAAACTTAAAAATTTAGGTCATGAAGTTATAGGTTGTTATATGAAGCTTCATGGCAAACCCAATTATCACGAAGAAAATATCAAAAAAGTAGAAAAAGTTGCAAACTTTTTGCAAATTCCTTATCATATTTTAGACTTGCAAGAAGATTTTAAAAACAAAGTTTACATGCCTTTTGTGGATACTTATAAAGAGGGTAAAACACCAAATCCTTGCGCTTTATGTAACCGTTTTATCAAACTTGGAAAACTTTTAGAATTTGCTAAAAGTTTAGGTTGTGAAAAACTTGCTACAGGGCATTATGCAAGACTTGAAAACAATCTCATTCGTACAGCTGTTGATGAAAGCAAGGATCAAAGCTATTTTTTAGCCAGTGCCGACAAAGAAGCTTTAAAATACCTCATCTTTCCATTGGGCGAAATGAAAAAAGAAGATGTGAAAAAATTTGCTTCTACCATAGAAGTTTTAAAATCATTTGCAACCCAAAAAGAAAGTTCTGAAATTTGCTTTGTTGAAGATACTTATGTGCAAGTTTTAGATCAATTTATGGATACTAAAATTCCAGGAGAAGTGCTAGATAGTAGCGGTAAGGTTGTAGGAAAACACGAAGGCTATATGCACTATACCATAGGCAAAAGACGCGGTTTTGAAGTACGCGGGGCTCACAAACCGCATTTTGTTTTAAAGATCAATCCTAAACAAAATCAAATCATCGTTGGCACCAAAGAAGAATTAAAAATCAATGAATTTAAACTCAAAAATATCAATCTTTTCATCGATGCAAAAGAGCTTGATTGCGAAGTAAAAATCCGCTATAGATCAAAATCCACCCCGTGTAAAGTCATTATAAGTGATGATAAAAGCGCAAGCATTTCTTTAAAAGAGAGTGTTTATGGTTTAGCAAGTGGGCAAATGGCAGTATTTTACGATGGTGATAAAGTCATTGCAAGCGGGTTTATAGAATAAGACTTATCAAAGCTTTAAAAGCTTTGATAAGATTTTAATAAAATCCCAAAAATTTCCACCATACAAGGCCAACAAGTATCATTACGGTTATATCTATCACTGAAATAACAAATCCTACAGACCACCATTTTTTAAGACTTACATAACCTGTTCCAAAAATAACTGGAGCTGTTCCTGTTGCATAATGCGTTAAGGCCATCATAACATTTCCTGATGCTATCATAATAAAAGCATAAAGAAGTGGTGGAGCCCCTAAAGCAAGTCCTGCACTATAAAATACAAAAAACATAGCTGAAATATGCGCTGTGGTTGAAGCAAAGAAATAATGCGTATATAAAAAGGCAAGGCTTAAGAAAATCATAATAGAAATTTCACCAAGTCCCATAGCAGAGGCAAATTCACCCAAAGCTTCAGCTAAAAACTGCGTTACACCGAGCTTTCCAAGTAAAGTTGCCATCATCACAAGGGCTGAAAACCATACCAAAGTATTCCAAGCAGCTTTTTCTGCCAACACCTCACCAAAAGTCAAAACTCCACTTACTAAAACCAAAGAAAGACCAAGCAAGGCAACACTTGTAGCATCAAGAGAAATTCCAAAAAGAAAGCCCAAAGCCCCTGCCCATAAAAGCAAAAGCAATACAAAAACACCTAGCATAATCTTTTCACTACCCTTCATAGCACCCAGTTCTTCTAACTTACCCTTTGCAAAAATCTTAGCATTTGGGGTTGATTTAATCTCTGGTGGAGAAAGAAAATAAATCGCCAAAGGCATTAAAAGCATAGCCGCTATACCAGGTAAAAACATACCTAAAGCCCATTGCCCCCAGGTTAAATGCACTTCTAAATTTGTAGCTTGAGCGACCAAATCAACAACCAATGGATTTGGAGCAGTGGCTGTGATAAACATTGCCGAAGAAATAGGATTGGCTTGAAAATTCACCAAAGAAAGATAGGTGCCTATTTTATTTTGTGTTCCATCTTCAGGAGTAGATTTAAAACTTCTTGAGATAGCTTGAACTATAGGATTGATTATCGCACCCGCTCTTGCTGTATTTGAAGGGGTTACAGGAGCTAAGATGGTTTCGCAAAATGCGATAGAATACGCAATACCTAAAGTTTTCTTACCAAAGATACTGATAAAATAATACGCCAAACGCTCTCCAAGTCCTGTTTTTATAACTCCACGAGCTACAATGATAGAAACTACTATAAGCCAAATTAAAGAATTAGAAAATCCGCTTAAAGCATCCTTAATACCTGTTTTGGATTTTAAACTTGATATTGCAGTATTAACTTTTTCATCTATATCTTTTTGGGACATAAATTCAAGAGCTAAAGAGTTTAATGCCGCGATCTTGCTCTCATCAATAAGCTTTTGCGCAGCAACTTTTGAAGTCGCTTTTGCATAAAGTTTATTTAGACTATCTATTTGATATTCTATGTTTGAATTAGATTTTAAAATCTCATTTACTTTAGGTTCTAAATTTTTAGCCACATTTGCTTTGATGAGATTTTCCAAAATACTAGCTTGTGATTTTTGTTCCATGGTAACTTTATAGATATTAGAATTATCTTTTAAAACAATGGCTTCAAGAGTTTTGATATGTGTAGCACGAACAGAACTTTGAGTGGTCGTGATTCCACTTAGTGCCACAATAGCAATAGCTATCATACACACAGCTCCTAAAGGCATTACCTGTAAGATAACCGCCATAATCACCGCAATAAAAAGTCCAAGAAAATGCCAAGAATTCTCCTCTAAACCTATAGGAGTAGGGATTATCCAAAATGCAAGCGCAATAAGGACACACAGTATAAGCATGGGGATTTTCTTTTTCTCCATTTAAGCTCCTTTATTGTATTAAATTTGTTAAATTTTAATTTAACAATTCTTAATTAAGTATTAAAAAATTTTTACCAAAGTCTTGAAATTCTATATGAAAATAAAAATATTTAAGAGATATAAAAAGTAAGTTTAAATGAAATAAACCCTTTCCCAGATGGCTGCGGCACACACTACAATCAAGTGCTCTGCTGTGTTCCCACCCTGAAGCGGTGCTTAAAAATAGCATTGCACAGGTCTAAGAAAAGGCAAAGAAATTATATCATAATATACTTAAAAAGTGTTGAGCTATAAAAACTAAATATAAAAATGTATAAATATGTAACAAATTGGTTATATTTTATATAAATTTTTAAATTTAATTTGCAAAATTATTGTTTTTTTCAAGGAAATACGATTATCATAGATATATTATATAAATTTTTAAGGAAAAATCATGGAAATCAAATGGAGTAAAGATTTTAGCATTAAAAACATACAATTAGATAAACAACACGAACTAATTTTTGAAATTGCTGAAATTGCAAACGATTTAGCTTTAAAAATTCAAGATAATGATGTGCAACACAAAAATGATTTAAAACAAATTCTTACAAAGTTATTCCAATATGTAAAAATTCATTTCAAAGATGAAGAAAAATTTATGGAAAGCATTGATTTTCCTTTGATTGAAGAACATAGAAAATCTCATCAAATATTATTAAAAAAGACTAAAGAGCTTTTAGAACACTCAAATGATATTGTTAAAATGTCATTTGAACTTTCAACATTGACCAAAGATTGGATTTTAGATCATTTTGCTAATGAAGATTTATGGATAGCTAACTTCACAAAAAAAGCTCTACATCTTCAAGAGATTCATTATAATCTAGAGCAATACATAAAATTAAAATCAATTAGGCAAGATTTAAAGACTGAAAAAACCTATGATTATATTTGCAATTGTTCTTTGCGTATCCATGCAGTTCCACAGACTATACATCAAGAGCTTGTTAGCAAAGAAAATACCTTAAAGTGCGAAAAATGTGGGCAAATTTTAGTTCATTTGGATTATTTTGATTTGAATCAAAATTTCGAAAAATTCAATGCTATTTTTGAAGATGCACTACAAAATCATCATTTCACGACTCAAAAAAATGATATGGGGGGGGGGATAGATGAATTTTCAAGTAAAAACCTTAGAAACTTTCAATCCTTTCGAAAGTTTAAATCACGAACAAGCAAACACAGAACAAATTCTTGATTTTAGAGTTATAGATTTTAAACTTCTGTGTTCTAGTGTAAAACCAGCGAAAACAAAAACTTATGAAAGAAAGGATTTTGACTTATTTTATGCAGATAATTTTTTTGTAAAAAACTACAATACCATAGTGCAAAAATTTCTTATAGAAATTTATCCAAAAAAACAAAGTTTTCCTTTTACAGTCAAACTTAGATCCAACTCCAACCTAACCCATCTAAAAGCCAGTATCAACCTTACAGAAAATTTTAAATATTATCCTAATTTAAAATTTGATATTTTGCAAAATATCTACAAAATAATGATCAAACAAAAATTTTTAATCTTAAGACTTGATAAAAATTTATTTGACAAGATTGATGATTTTATCTTATCAATACAAAAAAGTCCATCTATTAAAGAAATAGAGCTTGAAATTGCCAAAGGTGTAGATAAGATTGAACATAAAAGTGATGAAATTATTTATCATAGAGATGTTAACGAAGAATGTTTTGACGAAAATATTAACTATGATGAAGGAAACTACTGTAAACCTATTGAAAAAAATGAGCTACTTTTTGAATACATTTATAGAATTCTTGGAAAAGAAGGACGAAATTTAAGAGGAGAAATCCTTCATTTAAATCCAATAGCCTTTCTTGATAATCCTTTTATCATAAAAGATGAAAGCATTTACACAGAAGAATTAGAAGATAGAATTAAATATTTTAGCGCCAATTATGGATTTTTAAATAAAGACCACTCAGGATATAGCGTTATAAACAATTTAAAATTATCACAAATAGGGCTTAAAACAACCGGTTCAATCAAAACAAATACCGATGAAAATATAAACTTAGAAATCACTAATTTTGATATAAGTGATGATGCTATTAAATCAGGTATTGTAAATGTTCAAGCTTCAAATATAAAAGTAAATGGGAGTATTGGAGCAACAAAACTTTATGGAAAAAATATCAGTATCAAAGGCTTAACTCATGCAAAAAGCGAAATTTTTGCACAAGATATTTTTATTACAACACACAAAGGAACTTTGCAAGCTGACACTGTATATATAAAAAATTTAGAAAATGGGACAATTATAGCTAAAAATGTATTTGTTGAAAACTGCATGGGTGGAAAAATAGAAGCAGAAAATATTTATATTTGCAATTTACTAACGGATAATACTTTATATCCAAGAAAAAATCTAATCATAACAAACAATATAAAATTTAAAAACAATATCGTAGTTTCACCACTAGTTTCTATTGAAAACAACTCAGATACAGAATGCGAAAATCTTAAAAATCTAAGCC
This sequence comes from Campylobacter sp. JH23, assembly GCF_017846595.1. Lineage (NCBI taxonomy): Bacteria > Pseudomonadati > Campylobacterota > Epsilonproteobacteria > Campylobacterales > Campylobacteraceae > Campylobacter > Campylobacter sp. JH23. Next base: position 248,565 of record NZ_JAEQBP010000002.1, read on the forward strand.
TTAAAATAAAAAGTAAGCTTGATGACACCATAAGCAAAATGCAAAATTACTATGATTATCTAATCAAAAATCAAATCAAAATCATCAAACTTCAAAAGACTAAAAATCCTAGCGCCATAGAAATGAAATTTTCAAATCTTTATCACGATATCATAAAAAAATACAATCATCTTAGCATTTCGTATAAAAAATTTATAAAATTAAAATATCAAATTGATGCGAAATTAAATTTCTTAAATGAAATGGTTTACAATGTAAAAATATACATAAAAGCCGAAAATATCGGAGAGGATAATTTTTTAAAATTTTATCCTAACACAAACACCAACCTTGAACTAAAACATCATATAAATTTAAAAGACTATGAAAAGGTTTTATATCTTGAAAAAGGACAGCAAGTAAGTTATATTAAATCAAGCCATAATTATAGCGAAAGCGACATAGAAGAAATTAAAATTATTTTTGAAAAATTAGAAAAAGATAATTCCTAAGAATTATCTTTTCATATTAATGGCTTTTTGTATCATCTGATCACTTGTAGTGATACTTTTTGAGCTTGCATCAAAGGCTTTTTGAGTTACGATAAGGTTTGAAAGCTCTGCGCTTAAATTAACATTTGATTGTTCTAAGAATCCGCCTTTAAATTTAGCTGTATTGATCACTTGTCCATCTTTCATGATAAAGCTAGCATCTCCGCTATTGGCTGTTGCTGCAAAAATATTATCTCCCATAGCAACCAATCCTTGCTCATTGATAAAATTATATAAAGCAAGCTTTCCAACTATGGCATTTTTACCATTGCTAAATTGCGCAACAATACTTCCATCATCGGATATATTATATTGTTCAAAAAACCCTTCAGCTACACCATCTTGTTGTGTAACTACATTTTTTTCGACGCCTTCTTTAATATAAATCCCACTATAACCCGAACCAGGCTTGTTAGCATCATAAGGAGAACCTAAATCAATATTAATTGTTCCACCATTTGGATTTGCAATGCTTGTAATATTGTTTTGAAGCAAAGCACCATTTTTATCAAAAACCATATTTCCTTCAGTCGGATTGCCTACGACATTGCCATTAGAATCATAAATTTGTGCAATAGCTTTATATTGTATATTATCGCCTTCTTGCGGTAAAACTCTTTCAAGTGTAACCCTTAAAGTGCTTTTACTTCCATCTGCATTATAAATAGGGGATTCTAAAATATCTTTATTGGCTTTTTGTTGCTCTGTTGAAATTTGCGCTGTTTCAAGTTTTATACTATTAGGATCCAAACCTTTTAAATCAAGCTCATTGCTTTTAAAATTTAGATTTTCATCTAAAGTTGCTTCAAAGCTTGTTTTTACGCCATTATCATCAGTGAAATTTAAAATAATCCTATCGCCCGCTTTAGCACTAAACACATCTTCTTTGCTAACACTACCGCTCACTACATATTTGCCATCTTCAGTCTTTTGGACATTAAATTTCGCAGGATCAAGATCGACTTTAACCACTTCTGTTGTTGCATTCGTATTTAAACTTCCACTCCATTTTACATTTTGAGTTACTTGCGGAGGCAAATACATATTCACAGGAACTTTAATCACTCCTTGTGAAGCCGTTGTCCCTATGTTAAAAGCGTCATTTGAATTTACGGTAAAGCCACTATTTACAGGAGTTCCTGTGTTAAGATAATCCCCCATAAGCCCCGCGACTCTATCACTATAACTCACTCCAGCAAAAGCAGGATTCATAGTTCCTAAAACAAAATTTCCATAAGAATCTACCAAATTTCCAGCAGAATCTCTTCTAAAGGCTCCATTTCGGGTATAATAAGCTTCTCCATCAGCACCCAAAACACCAAAAAAACCTTTTCCTTGAAGTGCCACATCAAATTCACCCTCACTTGCTACAGGTGAACCTTGTTCAAAAACGACTTGAGAAGAAGCCGCACCACTTCCATAGCCTCCTTGGGCAGGGTTAGTGGATTGGGTTGTTATGGTGCTATAAAAAATGTCTTTAAATTGCGCATCTGAGTATTTAAAGCCTGTGGTATTGACATTTGCGATATTGTTCGCATAAACATCTATACCAAAGCTATTGGTTTTAACTCCTGAAACGCCATTATAAAATGAAGTCATCATGGCTTAAGCCTTTTCCTCTTTGTCGCCATCTTCTGTAGATCCAGAAGAATCTCCGCTTGAACCACTTCCTGAACTACCGCTTCCCGTGCTAGAAGAAGAGCTTAATTTATAATCAGTGATTTCTGATATAGCATCAAAAGGAACTTCTTGACCCGCCATTTTTGCATAAGCAATACCCTCTTTAAAAACAATTCCTTCTATAGGGTAAGTACCATAATTTGCAGTGATTTTTTCGCCATTTTTATTGTTATAAACCATTTTAACAGTATACTCGCCATCACCCGCATAAACACCATCGTTATTTCTTCCTGGCCACTCCATCGTAAAGAGCCCTTGAGAAACAGATTGTTCGCCACTTTTTTCACTAAATACAAGCTTGTTGTTGCTATCGTATACTTCCAAAGTAACCCCATTTTCATCCGAATCCTCAGGCAAATACATTTTAAGCGCGATAATCTCATCTGAACCTGTAAGCTTGATTTTGTTATCTGAAACAGTTGCCATCTTTCCTATAGCTCCGATAGCTGAAGTACTCATACTTGTGCTAAAAGAATTTGAAAGTAATTGCATAGTTTCAACCATTTTTTGCATGGTAGTATTTGTATTTTGTTGCATTTCAAGTGCTGATAATTGAGAAGTTTGCGTAAGCATTTTATCACTATCCATAGGATCAGTTGGATCTTGATGTTGAAGCTCGATCAAAAGAAGTTTTAAAAACGCATCCTTATCTAAGGTAGCGTTTGGATTGCTCACTATTCCTGAGCTACTGCTTGAATCTGTTCTAGTTGTTCCACTAGTACTTCCTGAAGAAGTAGTACCTGAAGTTGTAGCAGTGGTATTTAAATTCCAATCCGATGATGATATCATTATAACTCCTTTTTATTTAGTTTTTTATTATTTAAGCAATAAGTGTTCCAATTTAAAAATACTTCGCTAAAACAAGCTCTAGATTTACCTTTTCACTTTCATTTTTTCCATCTAAAGCATCTTTAAAACCATATCCACTACGATTTTTACCTTGATTTTGATTTTGCTCTCTTTTTCCTTGATCGCTAAAATTCATTTCAAGTCCTGTAAATCCCATATTTACAAGAGAATTTTTAAATTCAGCTTGATTTTGGATAAATAAATTCATCGCATTGGTATTGGAATTAAAATTAATATGAAGATTGTTTCCTCTTTGTACCAAAGTTACCTCAACTTCTCCAAGATTGTGAGGATTTAGTGTGATACTAAGCTTGGTGATTGGGGCTTTGTATTGCTCCATTGCTGCTTTTAAATCCTGCGAAAAATGTTGTAAGGTTTCCTTAGGAGTGATATTTTTAGTATTGTTTTGTGAAATTTTATTTAAATCTTTCACTAAAGAATTTAAATCATCTAAAGGATTTTTTTCGGTATTCTCACTCTGTATTTTACCTTGCTCTTGTGTATAATTTTCTTTATTAGTGTAGTGAGTGAAATTTGTATTGTCTTTATTGAGATTAAGATCTTTTGGGCTTAAATTCAAGCTCAAATTTTGAGAATCTCTTACATTTTCTTTGTTGGAAGTTTTGTTAAAATTTGTATTTTTGATATTGTTTGTTTCTTGATTTAAACCCTCTTTGTTATTAAGAGGCTTTTCTTGTATCAATACTTTATCTTGGGGCAAGGTTTTTTCCTGTGTTGATACTTTTTCTTGTGGAATTATCTTTTCTTGAGTTAATGCTTTATCTCGTGCTGATACTTTATCTTGCATTGGCAACTTATCTTGTGTGGTATTATTTTTGCTAGGTGTTAAATCTTGCACATTAGCTTTATTTGCATTTTTTAATTCTTTATCATCTTTTTTTAAAGACTCATTTAAGAGTGTATTTTTATCATTTTTAAACTCTTTGCTTTGTTCTTTATTTTGCACCTCTTGGCTTGGAATTTTTTTATCATTGTTGGTTAAATTTTCTTGTTCAAGCTCTTTTAAAGACTCGCTATGAGTTAAATTTTTAGAAGTATTTTTTAATTCTGCTGTTTCACCATCTGTTTGAATTTTAACATTATCGTTTTTAACTTCATTTTTTTCTTTTTTGCTTGAAATGATAGCATCTAAATTCTTTAAAGTTTGAGAAAGCAAAGAAGTATCATCTTTTTTTGTCATTTTAGAATTTTGACTAAGATTAGCATGTGGAGTGTGATTTAAATTTTGCACATTTTGGTTTAAATTTTTACTGATATGAGCAAGTTTATTGTTTATAATCTCTTTAAAAACATTATCCACTGCGCCTTTAAAGAAATTAGCCTTATCCAAATTTGGAAAAGTAGCCTTAAGATCTAGCAAACGATCTACTTTGATATTTTTTACATTTAAGCCCAAATCCTTAGCTATATTTAAAAGCTCGCTAAGATTGCTTGCGCTTTTTAAAGCATTAAAATTAGCTTCTGTTTTTACAAGCTGAGAAAGCTGGGTGGAAAGATTGGCAAGTTTGATATCGGCCGTATCTGCTTTTAACTTGTCAAGCAAAGATAAAATTTGCATAAAAGAAGCAGATTCAAAAATACTTATTTTATCACTCTCGCTAAAAACCCCATTTTGTAATTTATCCATAGCTTCATTAACAACTTCTTTTTTACTGATTTTCATATGATCAGGCAAAAACTCATTTGTTTCTTCGATAGAATTGAGTAAAGAATTTAAAAAACTCTCTGTATCATCTTGTGTTGTATTGTCAGATTTTTTTAAATCCTGCTCTTTAGTTTTGCTCGATGAACTATGGGTTGTATTTGTCTTGCTTGGAGTAAGATTTAAAATGTCATTACTTGGGGTCAAATTTGACATGATGGTTCCTTAATTATTTTAAAAATTGACTTGACGCTAAATGAGGAAATCTTTCTTTTAAATAAGCATTTTCATATACTTTGATCATCTTATCTTCATTTAAAGCAACTAAAATATCCAAAAGCTCTTCTAAATTTTGAGCCCTCGTAATTTTTTCAAGATTTTCTTCATTTTCCAAAAGCTCTGTAAGCTCGCTTGATATTCTTGCCATTTTTTCATTTTGATTAGATTTTAAAGTTTCTAAAAGATCTAAAACTTGAAGCAATACTTCACTTTTTCTGTTGATTACTGGAGTATCAAGTTCTATAAAAAACTCTGTATTTAATGGTTTTGACATTTTAACTTCCTTTTTAAAAATGATATCTAGACAAACTAGAAGCAAGAATCGTTCCAACTTTTGCTTTTTGAAAAATTAAGCAAAAGTTCTATATAATTTTGGCTTTGAATTTAAATTTGGAGAGCATCTTGGAAAATATTAGAAATATCGCAGTTATAGCCCACGTTGACCATGGTAAAACCACTATGGTAGATGAACTACTAAAACAATCAGGTACTTTTAGTGAAAGAGAACAAATTTCAGAACGCGTTATGGATAGTAACGATATAGAAAAAGAACGCGGTATCACCATACTTTCAAAAAATACAGCTATCAATTATAAAGGCACAAAAATCAACATCATAGACACTCCAGGCCATGCCGATTTTGGTGGAGAAGTAGAGCGTGTTTTAAAAATGATCGATGGGGTTTTGCTCTTAGTCGATGCGCAAGAAGGCGTTATGCCACAAACTAAATTCGTGGTTAAAAAAGCCCTATCTTTAGGACTAAAACCTATAGTTGTAATCAACAAAATCGACAAACCAGCTGCTGATCCTGAAAGAGTAATCAACGAAATTTTCGATCTTTTTGTAGCTTTAGATGCAAACGATGAGCAACTTGACTTTGCTATCGTTTATGCTGCAGCAAAAAATGGTTATGCTAAGCTTGATCTAAACGATGAAAGCGACAATATGGAGCCCCTTTTTAAAACCATACTCGAGCGCGTTCCAGCTCCAAGCGGTACTAATGACAATCCTTTACAACTTCAAGTCTTTACTTTAGGATATGATAACTTCGTAGGTAAAATAGGCATTGCTAGAATTTTCAACGGCGTTGTAAAGAAAAATCAAAGTGTAATGCTCGCAAAAGCCGATGGTACTAAAGTAAATGGTAGAATTTCAAAACTCATCGGTTTTATGGGCTTAGAAAAAATGGATATAGAAGAAGCAGGCAGTGGCGATATCGTTGCGATCGCAGGTTTTGAAGCTTTAGATGTGGGCGATAGCGTTGTAGATCCAAACAATCCTATGCCACTTGATCCTTTACACATCGAAGAACCAACCTTAAGCATAGTATTTTCAGTAAATGATGGTCCCTTAGCAGGAACTGAAGGAAAGCATGTGACTTCAAACAAAATCGCTGAACGCTTAGAAGCTGAAATGAAAACCAATATCGCGATGAAATACGAAAGCACAGGCGAAGGCAAATTTAAAGTAAGTGGTAGGGGCGAACTTCAAATCACTATTTTAGCTGAAAATATGCGTCGTGAGGGCTTTGAGTTTTGCATGGGAAGACCTGAAGTTATCGTAAAAGTTGAAGATGGGGTTAAGACAGAACCATTTGAACATTTAGTTATCGATGTGCCTGAAGAATTTAGTGGTGCAGTGATAGAAAAGCTTGGAAAAAGAAAAGCTGAAATGAAAACTATGGCACCTACAGGCGATGGACAAACAAGACTTGAATTTGAAATTCCTGCACGCGGACTTATAGGCTTTAGATCTCAATTTTTAACCGATACCAAAGGCGAAGGCGTAATGAACCATAGCTTTTTAGAATTCCGCCCTTTTAGTGGTGCAGTTGAAAAGCGTAACAATGGTGCTTTGATCTCTATGGAAAATGGCGTGGCTTTGGGGTATTCTTTGTTTAACCTTCAAGAGCGCGGGGTGCTTTTCATAGAACCTCAAACCAAAGTATATACAGGGATGATTATAGGTGAGCACTCTCGTCCAAATGACTTAGATGTTAATCCTATCAAAGGAAAAAATCTTACCAATGTAAGAGCAAGCGGAAGCGATGATGCGATCAAGCTTGTACCGCCTAGAAAATTAAGCCTTGAAAGAGCTTTAGAGTGGATAGAAGAAGATGAACTTGTAGAAGTTACACCTCAAAATGTGCGTGTTCGCAAACGCTATCTTGATCCAACTCAAAGAAAAAGAATGGAAAAAGCAAAATCTTAATGGATTTAAAAAGCTTAGAAAATAATAGACTTTATATACTTAAACGCTTAGGAGTCTTAAAATTCCTAAGCATTATCGAAGCCTTACTTGTAGGTTTTTTAGCCTTTGTTTTTACAAAAGATATTTTAATAGCCCTCATCCTTGCTGTGTTTGTAGGTATTTTCTTCTTTCGCCTTACAGCTAAAAAACTCAAACTTGCAAAAAAAGAATTAGAAATCGATGCTTTGAATTTATTTTTGCGTCGTTTTGGGGCTAAATTTAGAAAAGAAAGTTTAAGCCAAAAAGATTTTTTAAAACTAGAACTTAGCGAAAATTTAAAGGATTTTAAAAGCCAAAATTGCTTTGAATTTAAAGAATTTAAAATTTATGATATTAACTTCATCGATGAAAACAAACGCTTTTTTTGTGGAATTTTGCTTGAAATTTTAAAGCCTAGCAAAAATCCTAGCTTTGAAGATGAAGAGAAAATTTATGTTAAGTTACAAGATAAAAATTTCACTCTAAATCATATTTTTTCTAAGGACAATCACTATCTTATCGCCACTCTAACAAATCCTTTTTTCATAGACTTAAAAGAAAGTCTAGAGAAAAATTTCAAAAATTTAGAAAACAATCTCAAGCTAATAGAAGAAAAAATCATCAAAATTTAATCCTCATCTTTAGCCAAATTTTCCAAGCTTTTAAGCCCTTCTTCGCCTATCAAATTCCCGCCTTGCAAGTCGCTAAATATAGCATTTAAAGAACTCACTATGGCAGTAGAATTAAAGCTTAAATTTTCTATGGCTCTTTCTCTTTTTTTCCATATATTTTGCAAAGCCCTTTTTTCAGCTTCTAACTCTTCTTTCATATTTTGGTAAGTTTTGAGTATAAAAGTGATTTGCGTGTTAAATTCCTTGGAATTTAAGTATTCGTATAAAATGTGATTTTTTTCATCTTTGTTTTGCAAAGCATTTTTGAGTTTATAAGAATTTATAATGCTTTCTCTAAGCACTGCTAAAACGCCTTTAAATTCAGCAAAAGTGCAGATTAAAATCCCCTCTTTAAAATGTGTTTTTTGCTTGTCTTTAGGCATGGTTTTGGTGATTAAAACCGCTATATCACTTTTAGCGGCTATGCTGTCTAGTTTAAGTTTATCAAGCCATTCTTTGTTAAATTCTTTAGTGCGTTTGCTCTCATACAAAATACTACCGCAAATATTGCCAAAGCTGTCTTTTACGATATGCAAACAATCCGCCCCATTTACTCCCTTTGGCACTTCTTTTACCTCATCGCCGATGTATTCGTTTTGGATATATTCTTCTATGAGTAGTTCTGCTGCTTCGCCTTGGAGTTGCTGTGAGCCTTGCTCTATCCTGCGTTGTGCGTCCTCTAGCTTTTGAGCTACGCTTTTAAAATTTGTTTCTAATTCTTTGTATTTAAGATCTTGCTCTTGAGTGCTTTTTTGAAATTCAAGACGCATTTTTTCTCTTTCAAGCTCTAGTTTTTTGCCTTCTTGTTCTTTAAATTCTTTAAACGCCTCTTCTTTAACCTCAAATTTAAGTCTTTCTTCGTTTTCTTTTTGCTCTCTTTTTAGCTTTTCATTTTCAGCTTTTATGCTTAAAAATTCGCTAAGTTCTTTGCTCTTTTTTTCTAATTCTTCTTGCATGATTTTCATCTCATTTTCATGCTCTTTGTTAAATTTTTCGCTGAATTCTTTTTGGAAATTTTGCTTTTGTGTTAGCAATTCTTGCTCGAATTTTTGTTTTTCTAAAAGAAGTTTTTGGCTTACTTGTTCGCTTATGAGTTTTTCTTGCTCTAGCTTTTGGGCTTTTAAGTCATTAAAAGCTTTGGTGTATTCGGCTCTTTTAGCATTGACTTCATCTTCAAATTCTTTTTTTTGCTTAAGCATTTCTTGCTTGGCCTTATCTAAAATTTGAGCGTATAAAGCAGTGCTTATATCGATAAAAATTCCACAATTTGGGCATTTGATTTGCTCGTTTTGATTTAAATTTGACATAAAGACTTCCTTGAGAATTTTTATATAAATTTAACATAGAAAAACAAAGATTATTCTAAGATTGACTTGTTAAAATCCTTGTTTTAAAAATAATTAGGATTACAAATGCAAAAACACACTAAAATTCACGGCTTTTCAAAGCTCAAACTCGTCATCATCCTTGCTTTGATGTCAAGCATAGCACCGCTTTCTACAGATATGTATTTGCCTGCACTTAGCCATGTAGAGCAAAGCTTTCATACTTCTAAAGCACTGACTCAACTTAGCCTTGCAAGCTTTTTTGTCGCCTTTGCCTTAGGGCAACTCATATATGGGCCTTTAAGCGATATCTTTGGGCGTAAAATTCCTGCTTTGGTAGGAATTTTCTTCTTTATCGTTTCAAGCTTGTTTTGTGTGATTATCGACAATATCTATGCCTTTATCGCTTTGAGATTTTTTGAAGCACTAGGAGGCTGTGCGGGAGTAGTGATCGCAAGGGCTATTGTAAATGACTTGTTTGAGATCAAAGAAGCTGCGGGGATCTTTGCTTTGATGATGGTATTTAGCTCCCTTGCTCCTATGCTTTCGCCGACTTTTGGAAGCTTTTTGCTGGAGTATTTTTCATGGCATAGCATTTTTACGACTTTGTTTGCTTTGGGAATTTTGCTTTTTTTGATGATACTTTTTGGCTTAAAAGAATCCGCACCACACCTTAAAAATAAAAAATTCTCCCACAAAGAAGCGATGAAAAGCTATAAATTTGTTTTAAAAGATAAACGCTTTTTAACCTATGTCTTTTGTGCTGCTTTGGCTTTAGCTGCGATGTTTGCTTATATCACGGGTTCGAGTTTTGTATTTACAGATTTTTTTGACTTAAGCGAGCAACAATTTGGCATGCTTTTTGGAGCAAATGCTCTAGGCTTTGTCATCTGTGCAAATATCAATGCAAGGCTAGTGCGTAAATTTGAAAGTGAAAAAATACTTTCTAAAGCCTTGATGATCATGTTTGTATCGACTTTAATCTTGCTTATCAATGCCTTTTTGTATCCGAATTTATTTCTTTTTGAAGCAAGTATTTTTACAAGTATCGCTATGCTTGGCTTTATCGCACCCAATACCACGACTTTAGCTATGGCGAGATTTAAAGAGCATAGCGGAACCGCTTCTGCGGTGCTTGGCTTTATACAATTTGCCCTAGCAGGACTCATCTCCTCTGTAGTCAGTGCTTTAGATGCTAACACACCGATAATCCTTGCTTGTGTAATGTGTGCTTGTGTCTTGGTGGCAAATATGATATATTTTCTAGGTAAAAAAAATCCCAAAGGAAAAATATGAAAACAAACTCCCTTTTTATATCGGTGGCGGTGGTTTTGGCAAGTGTGATCCTAGCCTTTGGCTTTAACAAGGCTTTAAGCGACTTCAAAACACTTGAAAGAAGTGTCACTGTAAAAGGACTGAGCCAAAAAGATGTGGAAGCAGATACCCTGATACTGCCTATAAAATTCACAAGATCAGGCAACAACCTTGCAAATTTATACGAAGAACTAGAGTCTGATAAACAAAATATCATACGATTTTTAGAAGAACAAGGCGTAAAATCAGACGAGATCAGCTACAACTCACCCAACATCATCGATCGCCTAAGTGATCCTTACAGCAACGACACTCAAGCCACATACCGATATATAGGCACTGCAAATTTACTCATCTATACGAAAAACATAAAGCTTGGAAAAAGCATACTAGAAAAAATTTCAAGCCTTGGAAAGCTTGGCATAGTGACTAAAATAGAGGATTATGAGATAGAATACCTTTATACAAAACTCAATGAAATCAAACCCCAAATGATAGAAGAAGCCACGCTCAATGCTAGAAATGCAGCGATAAAATTCGCACAAGACTCAAACAGCCATCTAGGCAAGATAAAAAAGGCTTCTCAAGGGCAATTTAGCATCAGCAACAGGGATAAAAACACACCTTATATCAAAACCATAAGGGTGGTTTCTACTATAGAATACTACCTAAAAGACTGAATTTACAAGGCTTAAAGCTAAGCCTTGTGAGCTTAGCTTGGCGCTTAACGATGAAATTTTTTATCTATGATTCTCAATAAAATCTTTTTGGTTTTTAAAAAATTCAAATTTATAATATTGTTTTTGTCTTGAATTATTTATATTAAATATTTCAAGTTGATTGTTAAGTTCTAATATATTTTTGTTTTTAACTTTTCTTAATAATTTAATCATAAGCAATAAAAACAAATCAATTTTGTAGATATAAATTTCATTTGTACTTTCATCTAAAAATTGACTTTTTGAAAAAATGCTTATTATACACCTATAGGGCTTTATCCATTTATCTTGAGTGTGTCCTATTAAAGCCATATCTTTGCCTGTTTTTATAAACTTATATGCTTCAATTTCGGCTTTATATAAAGCAGAAAGCAATTGGAGATTTGGTTTATATTTTATATATTTTATAAAAGAATATCTTTCAAGTATATATTTTAAAAGCAATATTAAAAACTACTTATTCCAGTTACAGCACCTATATTTATTATTGTAAAATGAAATTCCATTACTTGCCTTCAATGATTTTTATCTCATCTTCGGTGAGATTGTAGAGTTTATAAACCAAAGAATTGATTTTGTTTTCATTATCTTTGGTTTTTAGTGTTTTGCTATAAATTTTTCATCACGATACCTTAAATTTTTCAGCTTGGCACTATGGAATTTTTTCTAATTGTTTTTATAAAAGAAAATACAACAAAACCAAAAACGATTGTATAAATTCCACCTATTGCGCTAAGTGGATCTAATATAGCTCTTTTATCTGTAAAAAATCCCATAGCAGGGATAAGAATTTTCGGTGAAACCACTAGGACTGAAAGAGTTATCGCATAGGATATAATTATAAAAAATTTTCTCATATATTTTAGACATAAAGCAAATCCAATTAAACCCAAATAAATAAAAAGTATCATAATATTTATTGCCATCATAAACAAATAATTATCCTGTATGATAGAATTTATATGATGATTATAAAAATCCAATGAAAAATACCAATGCTCCAAAATAGGCTTATATCCAAGACTATAGTTAAAACCAAAAACCATCGCAACGCTTGATATCACAAAAATCCCTATCACCAAAATAAGCGAATTTAAACTTTGTAAAATATCAGTATGATGATCGCAAAGCTTACGATAAAAGATAAGTTGCCATTTATCCATCTTGTCTTTAAGGGTTTTATATTTTTTATTTTTTAGCTCTATTTCTTTACAATAAAGCTCATATTTATGAAAATTTGAAGCGTCTAAAAGATTGTTATCTTTTATCAAGGCATTTTTAAAAGTCCTAAAAGAATCTCTAAAATCATTTGCAAATTTATCTAAGGATTTTTGATCTTCTTTTTTTTTATTTTTATTAAACTCTTCATATTCTTGTTTGATTTTTTCTTCTAAATTATCAAAAGTAAAATTTAAATTTGCATTTATAGCATTTAAATTTCCATTGAAAATTGCTTGTGAAAAATTTGGCACCTTATGAAAATGTGTATTATAAAAACTAACTTTATCTAAAAACATGCTTTTATCAAAACTTACAAAATTTTCAAAAACACTACTTTCAAAATTACAAAAAGTTTTAAATGTGCAAGCTTGAAAAGTTGTATTATTTTTAAAATTGCACAAGATGAAAGATATATTTTTGAAATAAAGATTAAAAAAAAGAATTTTATTTTCAAATTCGCATTTCAAAAAAAATATTCCATTTTCTATATCTGAGCTTAAGCCTCTAGTATCTTTAATTTCACATTCAAATATACATTTTGTAAAAAATAAATTATATCGTTCATATAGCTTATAATTAAAATTTTTTATGTGTATTTTTTTTAAATTATTATTGTCTTTAATGATATAAATTTTCTTGTTTTCATCAAAATTTACATATTCTTTAGATATTCCTAAATTTTCAGCTATGTCTGCTATTGCTTGTTCTTTGTCAAATTCTCCCATTATTTCCCTTCTATGATTTTTATTTCTTCTTCGGTGAGATTGTAAAGTTTATAAACCAAAGAATTGATTTTGTTTTCTAACTCTTGGGTATTTGCGTTTTTGTCTTGTTCTTTGGCTTTTAAAATTTCATCGACTGAATTTATAAGCTCATCGGCTAATTTTTCATTTTTAGAATTTATTTTTGGTATGCAAAATTTTTCTATATAAGCCGGTTTAATCCTATAAAATCCACCCCTCATCACAACGCTAGTTTTTTGTAAAAACCACCAAGTTAACGATGAATTTAAAACAGCCATTAAATATTTATAATCTAAATTTTTATATTCTTCGTTTCTAACATAACCATAAATTGTTGTAGTAAAATAAAATTCTCCGAGATTATCTAAAACAAAATGCGTATTATTGCAAATATCAGGACAAAGTAGTTTACTTATATTTTCTTGATTTATACCTTGAGTTCTACCAAATTGATACCATTTTTCATTGTCAAATCTTCCATTTTCTCTAGCCCTCAAAATACTTTCACATTCTTTCAAATACTCCCAAGCCTTTGGAAATTTGGATTTAAGCTCATTTTCATCATAAAGACACATTTTTTTAACATCTGTATTATCTTGTCTATAATAAGGAAATAAAACCATTGAATTTGAAATAGGTTTTTCATATCTATGAAAACTATCACCCATTAAAAGTGGTTTTAAAATTTCTTTTTCTATTTCCACTTCTTTATCAAGCTCTTTAGAATACCCTTTAACAGAATTTTTATTTTCTTGACAATCTTTTAAAAAATAAACACTATCTTTGCTTGTAGCCAAACCTTGAAAAATCTTAGAAAAGATATCTTTTACAGATATATGTTGATTGATTTTTGAAAAAATTTCTTGATTTGAATTTTCTTCAAAACTCCAAAATGAAGAGGATAATTTTTTATTATTTATCATTTTAAAATTTTCCTCTTTTAAGTTAAAAATAAAATTCGACATTTCTTCTTTTGTCTTTATGTTTTTGTCTGCTTGTATAAATTTCAAATGCAAAGAATTGTTTTCAAACCATTGTAAAGCCGTATATGTTGAAGCATCAAAAATTTGAAATTCTTCAAAGGATATGATTTTACTAATTTTATCTTTTGCAAATTCTCTTAAATTTACTCCAAAATCAGCATTAAACCATTTATGAGGCATTATAAAAGAAATTACACCTTGCTTCTTGATAAGTTTAAAACATTGTTCTATAAACAAAATATATATATCATAATTTTTGCTTGCAACTTTAAAATGTTTTTTATAATATTGCGATGAATTTTTATCTAGTCCTTGTATTCTTATATAAGGTGGATTGCCGATGATGAGATCAAAGCCTTTGAAATTTCCATCATCGTCCAAAATTTCAGGGAATTCAAAACGCCATTCAAAAGGATGATTGCTTTCTAGATTAAAGATATTGTCGTATTCTTTTTTAAGATTTGCAAATTCTTTTGTGGCTTCTTTTTCATCAAAGTCAAAAAGAGTCAAATTCGCACTAACAAAGAATTTCAAATTTTCATCATCTACGGCTAAGAAATTTCCGTATTTTTTAGAGTATTTTTCACATTTATCATTAAAGCTTTTCATTTCTTTTTTAAATTTATCTGCAAAGCAGAAATTTTTAAAAGAAATTTTGAGATTTTTTATCTCTTGGTTGATGCGGCTTTTATCTGTGTAAAAGCCTTCTTTATAGTCTTTTACTATGCGTTTGTATTTACTCATACGTTCTTTGATGTTAGGATAGTGGTTTAGGCTTTTGCCTGTTTCAAAGTAAGATACCAAAGAATTTCCGCATTTTATGTTTATATCGATGTTTGGCAATGTTTTAAGATCGTGATAATTTTCATCATCAAAGCTTTGATAAAAACTATGTTTTAAAAGCTCTATCCAAAGCCTTAGCTTCGTGATCTCGCATGAGTTGGGGTTAATATCGACTCCAAAAAGGTTATTTTCTATGATGTCTTTTTTGGTATGAAAAAGTTCTTGCTGGATAAGATGGGCTTTATCTTTAGGCGTACTTGGGCGTTTATACTCTATAAACTCGCCTTTTCTACCCGTGATGAGAATTTCATCGTTTTGCACTTCTAGATAAAATTCTTCATCAAAAAGATTTAGCTCATCATAAATGCTTAACATAACATTTAAAGCAGAAACCAAAAAATGCCCGCTTCCCACCGCAGGATCGCAAATTTTTATAGAGTTTAAAAGCTCTTTTTGTGCTTTTTTGTCTTCTTTTCTTAAAGACTTTCTTAGTTCGTTTATATTTTTAACATCAAGATCAAATTGAGCGTTGAATTTATCAAGCACAACTTTTGTGATGCTTTCTTTACACATATAAGAAGTGATAAAGCTTGGCGTGTAAAAGCTCCCTTCTTTGTAGCCATTGAGTTTTTCAAACACATTTCCCAAAACGCTTGAGCTTATGAGTTCTTTTTGGCTTAAAATTTCGCTTTGCTCATCATCGCTACCAAAATCAAAGCTATCCAAAAATTCAAACAAGTATTCTAAAAGCCCCACTTGTCCTTTTTTAGCCTTGCATTTATCATCTTTTAGCACGGTGTTTTTATAGTAAAAAAGCTTTAAGTCATTGCTTAAGCTTGAAATTTCAAGTGTGTTTTCTATGCTTTGTTTTTCAAACAAAGAAGAATTTAGATAAGGCAGATAGGCAAATTCGCTTTTCTTTCTCGTGCTTTTTTCTTTGGCTAAGACTTCAAAGAAAAGTTCGCTAAGCTTGTCAAAATCAGGGATTTTTTTGAAATTTAAAAATTTCAAATTTTTATCATCATTAAAACGCACCAAATTTGACTCTATAAGCTTTAAAAACAAAATGCGATTAAGCCATAAGATCAAAAGTTTTAAGATGGTTTCAAAATTTTCTTCTTTAAGCTTAGAATTTATAGCGGTGTAGAAAGTGCCTTGCTCTTCTTTGCTTTCTTCACTTTTTGCGATGATGAGTTTTGAGTTTTGTTTGCTCTCACAAAGCCCTAAGATATATAAAAGCTCTTTGTAAAAAGCGTTGTTGAGTGAATTTGCATCGTTGGGGTTAAACTCACTTAGCAAAAAGTCTCTATGAAAAGTTTTATAAATACTTGCTAGGTTTTTAAAATTTGATTTCTGTTTATCTTTTAAAAACGTCAAGTCAATCAAAAAGCCTTTTAAGTTTTCTTTGGAATTTTCTATGAGTTTGGCTACTTCTTTATAGAATTCTTCAGTATTGCCTTTGAAAAGTGAATTTGGATTACAAAATTCTTCAAAAAGTTTTTTAAAACTTGGATTTTTATAAAAAAGCTCTTCAAACTCACTAATTTTAAAAATGTAAAATTTATAAAAATCTGTGATGATAATAAATTTTAAGCTAAAACTATACTCTCTATTTCTAAAATAATATAAAATAGTCTCGTGTAAGGCTTTAGAATTTACCTTTGTATGAGTGATAAATTCTTTTGAATTTGGCTTTTTAGCCTCAATAAGAACTTCTAAGTCTTTACTAAACTCATCTTTAGAGATGGATAAGTCAATCTCACTTTTGCCTTTTTGCTTGGTTTTGATGTGAGTTTTGAAATTTAACATGGTTAAAAATGGACTAAGTGCATTAGCTACAAGATAATCTTCATTTTCACTTTGCGAACTTTCAAGTCTTTCTAGATATTGCATTAAAGCCTTGTTAAATATATCAAATTCATTTTGCATGATTTGCTTTTTGCGGTAGTATGGGTTGAAAAAATCTTTTTCATTTAGCAAAGTGAAATGCATTTTTAACCTTTATAAAAAATATTTTGTATTTTATCAAATTTTACTTTTATATAAAATTTTTTAAGAATTTAATATATCATTAATACCTTTATATGCTTCCTGTATAGGTTTTTTAATAAAAAAATCATTTAAAATTTGAATAAAATCTTTTTTAGAATTTTGATTTTCAATCAACCAATAAATAAAAGCGTATTCTCCTTCTAATTTTTCATTGTTTATTAATTTATCACAATAATAGTGATTTTGATATTTTCTAACATTTTCTTCTTTTACATCTTTAAATAATTTTAAACATTCTTTATATTTTTCATTTTCTATATCTTCTTCATCATCATTTGAAATTTCAAATGTCAAACCAATAATATCATAGTATTTTTTTTTAAAATAAATATATATACATGGATATATGCTTTCATTCTTATAATCAATAGGATAAAATATAAACACACCATGATTAACACGATTTTCTTCTATTTTATTGCCGATAAAAGTTATATCACCTATTTTAATTTCCTTGTGTTCAAAACTATCAAAAAATTCTTCTATTATATATTCGCAGATGTTACTCCATTTATGCTGGATAATATCTTTAGCTTTCTTATAGTTTTCTTCATTTAAATTTTTAAGCTCTGATTTGTTTTTGTTATATCTATATAAAATCATCGCATTTTTTAAATTTTGCATTTTTATATTGTTTTGAAAAATAAATTCTAATACATCATCTCTTTGAGTATACTCATCTGTCATATACCATTGTAAAATACTTTTGTATTGATTTAGAGTAAAAATAATGTTTTGTATATCAAGAATAAATTTTTGATCTTTGGTTGATTTTTCTTCATATATTTTTATACACTCATCAATCCATTCCTTAATCCATATATAATCCATCTTCAAATAATAGCTAACATTATTTTCATTTTTATCTTTAATCAAATTTGTCTTTATTGTAAAATTTCCCAAACTATAATCACTAGGACTAGCACACTCATCTTGATGCAAATATATAGTCAATATGTTTTTATAACAATCTTTTATATTTTTGATATTTTTTCTTACAAAATTAATATAATCTTTCAATTGATTTTTTTGATCTTTTGCATAAATTTTATTTTCTATTATAATATATCTTTTATCACTTAATGTTATTAAAATATCTATCCTTCTATTATCTTTTATGCAGGCTTCTGTTTCTACGCTTTTTATATCTTCTATGTTTAAATTTTCAAATTTCGTATTTACTAAACTCTTACCAAGTTTTTCTAAAAATACCTTTGCAAAATTTTTTTGATAATGATCCTTATTTATATCAATTAAATAAGCTATAAATTTAGAATGATAATTTTCTTTTGTTTCAATATTCAAAGCATCAAATATATTTATATCACTCAAACCATTATTCACATCTTTTTCAAATTTAATATCTTCTTCAAGCAACCTTTCAATAAATTTTTCCATGTATCACTTTCCAAATTTTATACAATTTTACATGTAAATAAATTTTTAATTACAAACTAAAAAAACTGATTATTAATTTTATAGGCAAGTTAAGCAGAATTAACAAGTCCGCAATGAGCTACTTTCCCCCTGCCAGTAAGGCGTAGTATCATCACCCACGATGTGCTTAGCTTCTTGGTTCGGGATGGAGCAAGGCGTTTCCACATCTGTATAATCACGGAC